>JANQEZ010000437.1 GCA_028278115.1 Clostridia bacterium | reverse complement strand
ATGTACATTAATATGATATATGTATAAATTAACATTTACTTTGGATTCTCTATATATGGATATACGCTTTTATAATTTAATATTTTCAAAGAAAAAAATGTACAAGCATTCATTGTTTTCTTTGAAGAATTAATTAGTGTTTAAAAGCGTTTATCTTTAGATGTGTTACCGAGAAGTTTTACTTTCAATGTTTTGCTGTGGGATATTAACTATTAGTCAGATTAAGCCTTGTAGTTTTTGGGAATATTTGTAAAAAACATTAAGTTTTAGGGTCACACATCTATATACTCCAGAAAAAAGTAGCTATGAAATAAATTATGGCTTTAAAAGGGGGATAGATTTATTATTTATGTTATTGATATATCAAATTACATTTATAACAGGTATTTTGTATGCTATTACCACATTAGTTTTAGGACAACTATTTGACTCTTTAGAGATTTCGGGAGATATAAATATTGGAATAGCAACTTTTATACCTATAAAACCAATTACCATAGTTACTTTTATAACAGTATTTGGAGGAGTAGGAATAAGATCTACGCTTAGAAATTTTTCACCAATATATACATTTATTCTTTCTTTTATCAGTGCTTATCTAATCTCATTTCTGTTATATAAGCTGATAGTAGTACCGATATTTAAGGCTCAAAATACCAGTGCATCTTCTCAAAAAGATTTAATAGGAGTAAGAGGAAAGGTAACACTTGCAATAATGGAAGATGCCTTTGGGCAGATAAAGTATAGCAAGAATGGCAATACATACTCATCGCCAGCTAAAAGTATCAATGGTAAGTCGATTATGACGGGTGCAGATATAATAATTGTATCTATAAAAGCAAATGTTTTCTATGTAGTCCTCAAGGAAGAGCTTTATTCCATTCAATTTCCAGAGAAAAAGTTAAAGAAGTAAAACTATTTAGGGAGGTACAGGGTATATGCTTATAGAAAATTTTATTATTCCAGGAATTATTATTTTAGTAATAGGTGTTTTAGTAGGTGGTATTTTATCAATGTGGAGAAAAGCACCCCAAGATAAAGCTTTAGTTATAACGGGCTTAAAGAAAAGAGTTATATCCGGGGGTGGAGGACTTGTTATTCCGCTATTTGAACGGACTGATATAATTTCCCTTGAAAATATGAAGATAGTAGTACGTACTGAAGGGGCACTTACAGAGCAAGGTGTAGATATAATCGTAGATGGAGTTACTGTAATAAAGGTAAAGTCCGATGAAGAATCTATATACTCCTCAGTTGAACAGTTTAATACAGGTAAAGAATCCGATACAATAAACTTTATAAAGGGAACTGCAAAGGATGTTTTAGAAGGTAAACTACGTGAAATCATTTCTAAGATGACGGTGGAGGAAATCTACAAGGATAGAGAAAAATTTGCTTCCCAGGTTCAAGAGGTAGCTGCCTTAGATCTTGCCAGCATGGGTCTAGAGATAAAGGCATTCACCATAAGAGATATATCAGACCAAAATGGCTACCTTAAAGCCCTTGGTAAGAAAAGGATATCAGAAGTTAAGAGGGATGCAGAGATTGCAGAAGCAAATGCCAAGGCTGAGAAAGACATCAAAACTGCCGATGCTGAAAAGCATGCAAAGGTAAATACAGCTATTGCATATAAGGATGGAGAAAAGGCAAGAATAGAAGCTGAAACAGAAATAGCTGAGTTCAATAAAGAAAAAGAGCTTAAAGTCCAGGCTTATAGGAAGGAACAAGAGACTGAAAAGGCTAAGGCCGACCTTGCATATATTATTGAGGAGAATAAGGTTAAGCAGGAAGTTACAGAAACAGAAATGGCAGTTGAGCTGTTAAAGAAGGATAAAGAAACTGAAGTAGCTCAAAAGGAAGCCCTTAGAAAAGAGATGGAGCTTGAGGCAAGCGTTAAAAAGCAAGCAGAGGCTCAGAAATATAGAGAAATACAAGAGGCAGAAGCTAAATCAAAATCTACTATGCTAGCAGCAGAAGCCCATAAGTTTAAAGGCATTCAAGAGGCAGAAGCTAAGGCTAAGATGATTAGGCTTGAAGGTGAAGCTAAGGCTGAAGCAATAAGGCTTCAGGGTGAGGCAGAAGCTGAAATCATCAAGCAAAAAGGTAAAGCAGAGGCAGAGGCGATGTTTGAAAAGGCTGAGGCCTTTAAGCAATATAACGAAGCAGCGGTTATTCAAATGCTTGTTGAAAAACTACCAGAGATAGCTAAAAATATGGCTGATCCCCTTTCAAAGACAGAGAAGATTGTTATTGTTGATAATGGAGGAGATGGTAAATCAGGTGGTGCTTCAAAGGTGTCTGGATATGTAACAAATATGATATCTCAAGTTCCAGAGACAGTTGAAGCTCTTACTGGAATAAATCTAATAGATCTATTAAAAAAGAATTCTACAGGGGATATGAAAAAGCTTGTTAAGAGCAAGTCAGAGGATGTAAATATATAGGAAATATTAGAACTTAGAATTATTTTCTATTAAAAAGCAAAACTTATCTATAATAGACTGGACTTTGATACTTGGTTTATCTTGTGAAACTGAGTATTGATGTCCAGTTTTCTATATAGATAGAATATTAAATCAAGATTGACTATATAAAAAATAGAACCATTACTACCTTATAAATATAGGGTAGCAGTGGTTTTTATTATATTAGTGAAGATCTTACGTAGCAAACAAAGCATACTTGGTGACATGAAAGGTAGTGATGTATAAAACCCTGTTTTGATTTCTCATAAAAATGGTAACCTCTGTCCAATATATATCATACATTACTAGTGAAAAAAGGGGGGAGGGATTCATGTCAGATAGTAGTATAGTTTATACTTTGTTTTTCAATAATGCCCTTCATAATAAAACCTGGATTTCTGTAAGAACAAAAGTATCATGCACAAATGGTTTTGTTAAAAGCGTGTACCCTGATGGTTTATATCTAATGGATGCTTATGGAATATTATTTGCTATTCCCTTTAAGCAAATCATTTATGCATATGAAGATACAGAAAATTGTGATGTAAGAGCATACAAGTATAACAAAAAATACTCAGATTTTTACTGATGTTAATTTTGCATTATAGCTAGATTTACACAGTAAATGACCCTAATTTGGAGGTGACTTAAATGGCTCAAGGTGCATTAATATACACAGAATGCTTCACTGACGCTCTAGAAAATAATAAAACTGTTTATGTTAAAACTAGTGGAGCATCAGTTGTTGGAAAAGTACAAGAGGTATTCGCTGATGGAGTATCAATCAAACAAGAAGCTAGTGACAGAGTATATTCTTTTAAGTTCCAAGATATTTTTGTTGCACAAACGAAGTAAATAGATATTGATAAAGCTACAAATTGTTAATTAAAGGATTACTTTAAAAGAGGATAACTTAAAAAAATTAGAACCGTTACTATTTTATAGTATACAAGATAGTAACGGTTTTATTTTTGCTTATCATCTATAGAGAATCCGAAGTAAATGTTAATTTATACATATACTATATTAATGTACATATCAAAATATCCAGGGGTTCTAAGGATTTTTGATGTGTATAAATTAAACTTTTGACTGGAATCTCTATATTAATGCATAGGGTTAATTGTCTTTATACTTAACAAGGAGTCAAGTCACCGCATAGTATGTAATGAAAAATAGACAGGAATTATTTAAGCATATAAAAGAAAGGATATGATTTTATGCCAAGGACTATAAGTAAAGCTGATCTTGATAGAAAAGAAGATCTAAAAAAGGATAAAGATTATGCAGAATGTGAAATCAAACATCCATTGCCAAGGAAAGTATTATTTGAATGTGGTAACCCAGGTAGTTCTATAACTTTTACACGAGAGGGTCAGAGCTTTACTGTGGCTTCTGCTACAATAGATACAACTTGTTTATGCAAACCAAAAGTCAAGGTGGAATTTTCAAGCTTAGTTACCTTTAGTATAGTTGAAGGAACTGAATTTCCATATGTAGTTCGTCTACAGTTTGAGCTTATAAAGGCCTGTGAAAATGGACAGGAAATAGCTTGTGATACTAAGATGTATGAGAGATTTATTGATGGCCCTCCGGTGGTATTTGACAGACCATTTTCCTTAATTGATACATTTTCCTTTATTTCATGTGAATGTAATACTTGTATAGGATGCTGTGATTATAGTGTAAGAGTTACTGCCGATACAATAAGCACAGATACTATGGAAAACAACGTAATTGCAATGGTTAGTAATGGTAGAATGAGCATACTTGCATCAGAATGATAATTCCGATTGAAGCCCTATATTTTTAAATGAGAGGAGATTAATTATGTCAACAATCATAAAACAATTGAAGAGTGGGATGAAAAATAATGAAGAAAATGATGGTATGGTATGTGAATTAAAGCATCCCATACCTAAAGAGATTATATTTGAATGCAGCCCATCCAGTGCCATAAAAACATTTAGTAGAACTGGTCAGAGTTTTACAGCAGCCTGCGTGGCTCTAGATACAACATGTATATTTAAACCCAAAGTTAAAATTGAGTTTTCTTCCATTGTAACTCTTAATGTAGCAAATACTGACGGAATTGATGTTCGTTTGAGATTTGACCTGATTAAAGTCTGTGATAATAAAGAAGAGTTATCCTGTGGCATCTGGATGTATGAAAAAGTTTTACCTGGGATTCTTAGCTCAGCAATAGAACTCGCAACTGATTCTTTTAGCTTTATATTTTGTGATTGGGGAGCTTGTCCGGGATGTTGTCAATATTATGTAAAGGTTACTTCCGAGAGTTTACCTGAAAGTTTTGATGAGCTTGTTACAGTAAATGTCAGTGGTAGTAGTATTGCAGCTATAGCTATTTGATTATTATAGGTCTTTATATAGACTATAAAAAGTAAAAAGAAATTGTTTTATTTGAAGTTAAAGTAATAATGGAGAGGATATGATTTTATGTCTACCCTTATAAGTAGAGATGATTATGATAGAAAAGAAGAAGTTAAAGAATATAGGTACTATGAAAAATGTGAACCAAAGCATCCATTACCGAAGAAAATACTATTGGAATGTGAAGGACCTAGTAGCTTCATGACCTTTACTAGTGAAGGTCATGGTTTTATCGCTTCTTCAGTAGAAATAGATACCACATGTCTATCTAGACCGAAAACTAAGCTTGAGTTTTCAAGCGTCGTTAGTTTTAATGGAATTGAAGGAACTGAGTTTCCCTTTGAGGTACGTTTGAGGTTTGAACTAGTAAAAGTCTGTGATAACAAAGAGGAAATAATATGTGATACCCAGATCTATGAGAGAATTATCAATGTGCGTTTTGATAACACAGTATTGAATGCACCATTAATATTAACCGATACATTTTCCTTTATATTCTGTGAATGTAATACTTCTCCAGGCTGTTGTCAATATTTTGTAAGAGTTATTTCAGAGCTTATAAGTACAGACTCAGGAAGCAACAATGTCACAGCAACCGTTAGTAATGGCAGAATAAGTATACTTGCTTCAGAGTGCTGATTAATTTATAAAATTTCATATATAGGAGGGCGTTATAAATAATAAAGAAGATTTGGGAAACCCCTAAGGATGTCCTGCTTGCAAATATAAAAATAGTTATGGACTACAAGGAAAAAGAAGATGCAAGCCATTTAATAGGTAAACACTATATAATCAGAAATAGGCATAATATTGAATATTGCGTTGAACTGACTTTAATACCAATTGAGGAAATAACGAGTACAAAGGAAATTCTAAGTCGAAAAAGACCTGTATATAAAGATTTATCTACACAAGTGCCTCCAGTAGAAGTACAAGTAAAGAAGGATGGGAAATATAAGCTTTTTAATGGGCACAGAAGGTTGAAATCATCAATGGCAAGGGGAGAAAAATATATATTTGCTAGAATTTATCATAAAAAAAGCCATAAGGATTTAGTATTAGAAGCCCATGAAAATGGCGAAAATATTCCTAAAGAAATTCTAGATTATTATAATATTAGTTAAAATATAAAATTAGTATTTTAGCAGAAAAAGTGATTTCTTCTAAAACACTAATTTTAATTTTTATGAAAATGCTACTATGAATAAAAGTATAATTTTAGTATTTAATATTATTGAGGTTAAAGTCTAAATAAAAAGATATTCTATCTCCTTGAAGCAATCTATAATATAATCAGGATTTTCTTCCATTAACTTTTCTCTTGAATGTGAACCCGTAGTAATAGAAATAACCTTTGCACCTAGATGTCTTGCAGTATGTATATCTAAGCAAGTATCACCTATTATAAATATATCATCAAATGTATTCCCAAAAAGCTCCTTTGCCTTTATTAGTGCAGTATCTGCAATATCAAATCTCCTTAGACCATCTTCACCAAAACCACCAGTAGAAAAATACTTCCAGACATTAATTTTTTCTAGCTTGTACTTTGCACCAATGCTGAGTTCACCGCTGATTAGAGAGAGTTTATGGTTGGTCTTAGATAACTTATGTATGAACTCTATAGCATCTGCATTTTCTCTCCAAACATCTGTAGACTTAAAATCCTCAAGCTGTTTTTCATATAATTTAAGAAATCTCAGCCACTTCTCCTCAGTAAAGTCTTGTCCAAACTTATTTATTACTTCAATAAAAACATCCTTATCGGATCTCGCCGAGGTGTCTACTCCATCCATAGAATTCCTAGTATCTAAAAAAAGATTAATAGCATTTTGATAAGGAATGTCGGTTCTTTCATCTCTCGTAATGACTGTACCATTTATATCGAAAAAAATAAGGGCGCCCATAATTTAACCTCCTGTTTTTAAAATATTACATCTGTATTATATCATAATATAGATGCTTGACTTAGAAGTTTAACTTTCTTTCGAGATTTTTTCTAATCAGAACTAATATACCCATTTGGCTCATAGCTAATAGCTCACAGCAAAAAAATTAAAAAAAATTTCTTATTCACACATTTATATTGACAGATAACAAAAAATCAATTAAACTAAAATTAGTTAATAACTAACTAATTAAAAGGAGAGAATAATTGTGCTAAAGAAAGTTTTTGAAGATATATATTATTATTTAGAGGATGAGCTGGAAAAGAGAGCTAATGAAGTCCTTGATATAAAGGATTATTCAAAAATCAGTATCAGTCATATGGAATACTTAGAAGCTATTAGAAGAATAGGGAAACCAACACTAGGTGAGATTGCTCAGGACTTAAATTTTACTAAGCCTTCCGTTACGGTTATGGTGAATAAGTTAATAAAACAAGACTTTGTCAGAAAGATACAAAGCGGCAGTGACAAAAGGGTATACTTTGTAGAATTAACTGAACTTGGTAAGGAGCTTGTGGAGATACAGCTAAATGTCTATTTAGATTTTGCAAGCAGTCTAGAGAAGGTATTAGAAGATAGTGAGTTAGAGAGCTTAGAAGCTTTGTTAAGAAAAGGACTTAGAAGCATTAGTGGGGAATAGTTTCTGAGAATAAAATGGTTAGTTAACAACAAACTAAATAAAATGGAGGTTATTTATCATGCATTCGGATATGAAGTTTTTAATGGACCTAGCAATGATTTTAATAGCAGCAGGTTTAGGAACACTTATATGTAAAAAACTTGGACAGCCAAGAATTGCTGGTCAAATTTTAGCTGGAGTACTTATAGGCCCTTCTATTTTTGGACTCGTAGCCCACAATGGGTTTATTAATAATTTAGCAGAGATAGGTATAATTCTTTTAATGTTTTTAGCAGGACTAGAGACTGACATTGATGAACTAAAAGAATCCTTTGATAAATCAATTATTATAGCAATAGGCGGATTAATAGTTCCCTTTGCTCTGGGGGTATTAGGAATTTATATAATAAAGGATAACTTTGAAATTTCTGAAGCTATTTTTCTGGGAGTGATTTTAACAGCAACTAGTATGGGTATTACTATACAGACTCTTAGTGAAATGGGTAAGCTAAAAACTAAGCAAGGTATAAGTATTTTAGGTGCTGCAATAATTGATGATATACTTGGAATCATTATTCTAACAATAGTACTTGGGGTATTTGGTAAGGGACATACAAGCGTTACCATGCTGATATTAAAAATACTTGCCTTCTTTATAATATTATCTATTGTTGGTGGTGTAATTTCTGAGCTTATATTAAAGAATAGAAAAATAGTGAGGAAAATAAAACCTATTTATCTTCTTAGTACATCTTTAGTTCTAGCTTTATTATTTGCTAGCTTTGCCAATGAGCTTGGAGTAGCTGCCATTATTGGTGCCTATTCTATAGGCGTTATCATCTCAACAACCCAGCTTAAAAGCCGTATAGCTAAGGAAGTATCAAGATTTGGATATGGATTTTTCATACCAATATTTTTCGTCAATATAGGTCTATCTGTAAGCCTTGGAAAGGTTATGGGAAACTTGGGAATTGCTGTAATTATAGCTTTAATAGGAATAGTAAGCAAGATTATAGGTTCTGGTATTGGTGGTAAATTGTCGGGCTTCACAAATAAGGAGTCTTTTCAAATTGGAATAAGTATGGTTCCAAGGGCAGAAGTAGCTTTAATAGTTGCGAATCTGGGCTTGACGGCGGGATTTATAAAGGATGATATCTTTACTTCAATTATACTACTTGTAATTCTTTCAACGGTGCTGACTCCTTTAATGCTGAAAAAAGCATATAAGTAAGTATTAGATAAATTATCCTAAAATGCTTTTTTGCAAGTCAGATTATTGATGTATGCTGGGAATCACAGCTAGTGTAATATCCCTATAAAGTAAAAAGGTTCTTCAAGAGACTTGACAATTATTACGGGTGGTCATACAATATGCCTATGATAAGAAAAGTATAAAAAACTCAAGAGATGAATGTTGCAAGTGAGTTATTAGCTTATTATTTAAGCTATCACTGGTATAAATTTAAAGGAGAAAGTAATGAAAGATATAAATAATGAGAGCATTGCCATATGGAAATCTCTAAAAGGCAGGGATTGTTATGAAGATAGTAATTGCTCCAGATTCATTTAAAGGAAGTCTTACAGCAGTTGAGGTTTCTCAGAGCATAGAACGTGGAATAAAAAGATTTTGCAGGGATTTTATCATTGATAGGATTCCAATGGCAGATGGAGGAGAAGGCACGGTAGAAGCCTTAGTTGACTCCACAAAGGGAAAGATAAAAAGAGTCAAGGTAAAGGGACCTCTCCTAAATGAGATTGATGCATTTTATGGAATTCTTGGAGACGGAGAAACAGCAGTTATAGAAATGGCAAGTGCTTCTGGTCTTCCCCTTATTACTCCAAGCCAAAGAAATCCCATGAAAACCACAACCTATGGAACTGGAGAGCTCATATTGGATGCACTTAATATGGGCTGTAGTAAATTCATTATAGGGCTTGGAGGAAGTGCCACCAACGATGGGGGAGCAGGAATGATTACTGCTTTAGGCGGTCGCTTTCTTGACTCGCTAGGTAATGATATTGCATTTGGTGCAGAGGGATTAGCAGATTTATATAAAATTGATATAAGTAATCTCGATAAGAGACTTGAGAAATGCTCTATAGTTGCAGCCTGTGATGTAGATAATCCTTTATGTGGGAAAAGAGGTGCATCCTACGTATTTGCCCCGCAAAAAGGAGCAGATAAGAATATGCTTGAAAAGCTTGATAGATATTTAAAAAATTATGGTGAAATAATTAAAAGGGACATAAAAATAGATGTAATGAATGAAGAGGGCTCTGGAGCAGCGGGAGGAATGGGAGCAGCTATACTGGGGTTTTTAAATGGCAAGCTTCTTAGAGGAGTAGACATCATAATAGAGAAGACAAGTCTTGAAGAAAGAATTAAAGATGCAGATTTAGTCATAACCGGTGAAGGCAAGATAGATTATCAGACGGCCTATGGGAAAACACCATATGGTGTAGCAATGCTTGCAAAAAAGTATGATATACCTGTCATTGCTATCTGTGGTTGGATTGGGGAAAGGGCAGAGGAATTATATCAAAAGTATTTCGACAGTATATTTTCAATTATAGATAAACCCATGGGATTAGATGAGGCAATGGAGCATAGTGAAGTGCTTCTTGAAAGCACAGCGGAAAGGATTATGAGGGCTGTGATGATTAACATTAAAAAAATGGTAGAATAGCTGCATCGGCTCAAGAAGGATAGTAAAGTTATGTAGCCTTACAGGAAAATGGCAGCCATTATTAAGAAAAATAGGGATTAACATAGCATATAGCTTTGTTAATCCCTATTATATATACATTAATTTGATGCTGTGAATTCTTGAAAAAATCAATTATTAATGATTACCCTCTTTTTTATCGTTTTTTTCTAAAGAATAGCGCAGTATTTTACCGATAAATATATATGGATAACTGGTTTTGAGGTTTAATAAATTTTAAACAAAGAATGTAGACACATTCATTGTTTATTGATGATGTAACAAAAAGATAAGTTTAATTTAAAATTTTTTCATTGTTCATCCAAAAAGGTCCCTAAAAATAATGAGACAATCGTATATAGTAGTAGACCAAAAGAAAGGATGATAAAAATGAAAAAGATTTTGGCTTTAATATTGACTTGTATGGTAATTGCTGCCGGTATTCCGGTATATGCGGATGTTACACCTGAAAATCTAGAAGATGAAGCTGTTGAGGAAATCAGTTTAAATCAAGAGATAGGTATGCTCTTAGCAGAAGTCATAGAATTATATATGACTTTAGATGGTGAAGATGACGAGGAAATTATCAATGAGCTGACAGAAGAATTGCAAACAGGCTTTAGGATAATTTTATCAAAGGATTCAGATGAAGAGGAAATGAAGGAAAGCATTGAATCGATGGGATCAATACTTCTAGAACATGAAGAAAAAGTAAAAAATGAAATGATTAGAGAAAGAGAAGAACTATTAGATGAAATTTCTAAACTTGAAGAAGGCCTAAAAAATGGAGAACTAGGGGAGGAAGAAACTAAGAATATTAAAGAGGAATTAGAAGTATTATACACAGAATTAATAGAAATGGATAAAGAATTTGGAGATTATTGGGATGAAGAAGAAAATGAAGGATTATTGGATGAAATCACTGAGCTTGAAAAACTTCTAGAAAGTGAAGAGTTAAGTGAGGAAGAAACTGAAGATATAGAAAGCAAAATTGAAGAGTTGTATGATGAATTAGAAGAAATAGATGAAGATTCCGAAGGTGATTGGGATTACGAAGAAGATGAAGACGATTGGGACGACGAAGAAGATAAAGATGATTGGGACGACGAAGAAGATAAAGATGATTGGGACGACGAAGAAGATGAAGATGATTGGGACGACGAAGAAGATAAAGATGATTGGTATGACGAAGAAGATGAAGACGATTGGGATGACGAAGAAGATGAAGACGACTGGGATTACGAAGAAGATGAAGACGATTGGTATGACGAAGAAGATGAAGACGATTGGTATGACGAAGAAGATGAAGATGATTGGGATTACGAAGAAGATGAAGACGATTGGTATGACGAAGAAGATATGGATGATTAAGAATAATATAAAATAAAAATTTATTATGAGAGGGATGCGCCTTAGCATCCCAACTCGTATTGGAGGGGTTCAGATGTCTGGGAAGGTTGAAAATGTTGAAGAAATAATTAAATACATACGTGCCCATCCTAAAGAGGAAGATGTATATAAAAGCAGATTGATTGAGTCACATATGCCATTCATAGTACATACAATATCCGGGGTTACTGGAAGATACGTTGAAGTAGAAAACAGCGAAGAACTAAGCGTTGGACTTATAGCATTTGATGAGGCCATGTCAAAGTATCAGCCAGATCGTGGAGCTACATTTTTAAGCTTTGCAAGATTGGTAATAAGCAGTAGGATTAAGGATTTGACTAATAAAGAACGTAAGAACAGTAAAACAGTCTCTCTTGAGCAGATGACTGAGGAGAGTGGAGATAGAATGGGAATTATAGATTCCAATCTAAATAATGAAGTAGCAATTGAGGTTGAAAAATGGGAATCCTTTTTAAAAAAATTTGGATTTAATTTGGAGCAGTTAGTGGATGAGACACCTAAGCATGTGGACACAAGGAATAATGCCATTGATTTATCTGAAAATATAAGCAATGCTGATGATATAGTTTCTCATATGTATAAGAAGTATAGACTGCCCGTTTCCAAAATCATATTACGATTCCAAACTACTAAGAAGATAATCAATAGGAGTAAGAAATTCATTATAGCAACTGTTGTAATCTTAAGTAAAAACTTAGTTCTCTTAAAGCAATGGGTATACACAGATAAAAGGAGGTGTCCATCATGATGAGACGTGGTATGGTCTTAAAAATAAAGCAGGATTACGCCTTAGTCGCAATGGATAACTCCGACTTTGTCAGAGTGAAGCTTAGAGAAGGCATGATAATCGGGCAAAAAATCTTTATATTTGATGAAGATATGATTTCTTTAAGCCAAGGTGATAGAAGGAGCTCAAATCTTTCAAGATATTTGAAGGTTGCTTCGGTTATTGCTGCCTGCATTGCAATTATAGCAATTATAAATAATTCATTCGTAAATGATACAAGAGCATTGTATGCTTTGATTAGCTTAGATATCAACCCTAGCTTTGAGTTAGAAATTGATGATAAGTACAATGTTTTAAAGATTAATGCAATGGATGAGGATAGTAGAGAGATTTTAGATCAAGAGTTAATTGGTAAGCCTCTATCAATTGCTGTATCAAAGATTTTATCTGATGTTGAAGACACTGGATATCTCTCATCATCTGATAATGCAGTATTGGTATCCACGGTTAACTTAAAAAATGATGGTGAAGCTTTAAAGAAAATTGTAGCCCATGGATTCCGCTTAGCAATAGAAGATAGTAAAGGCTATGAAGCTGCAAAAATTTTATTTATTGAAGCCGATGAAAGAGATATTGAAGCTGCAAAAGAGGAAAAGCTTAGTGTTGGAAGATATTTATTACTTGAAATGGGCGATAATAAGGTTGACAAGACAAAAATTATTGAAGGAAGAATTTCAGAGATTATTAAAGAGAAAGAAATTAAAGATGATTTAGAAAGAGATGAGAATATTCAAATCATTGAAGGAGAAAATTTACAGAAACTCAATAAAATAGAAGAAGAACTCCATAGTATTAAAACCCAGTTGAAGCAATTAAAAGGCGTTACAAGTACAGAGGAATATGAAAAAATTAAAGAGAGTTTTGAAGCTGTTGAGACAATGGGAAATCAGCTTTTTGGTGAGGATATAGAATTAGCAGAAATGCGTGAAAGAGTAGATTCACTAAATCAAATTATTAGAGATAGTCATAAAATAGAAGAAGATGAAGAAATAGAAGAAGAAGATTAAGAGGAAACAGAAGAAGATGAAGAAATAGAAGAAGAAAATTCAGAGGAAACAGAAGAAGATGAAGAAATAGAGGAAGCAGATTCAGAGGAAATAGAAGAAGATGAAGAAATAGAAGAAGAAGATTCAGAGGAAACAGAAGAAGATGAAGAAATAGAGGAAGAAGATTCAGAGGAAATAGAAGAAGATGAAGAAATAGAGGAAGAAGATTTAGAGGAAATAGAAGAAGATGAAGAAATAGAGGAAGCAGATTCAGAGGAAACAGAAGAAGCTGAAGAAATAGAAGAAGCAGATTCAGAGGAAATAGAAGAAGATGAAGAAATAGATGAAGAAGATTCAGAGGAAACAGAAGAAGATGAAGAAATAGATGAAGAAGATTTAGAGGAAATAGAAGAAGATGAAGAAATGGAGGAAGAAGATTTAGAGGAAATAGAAGAAGATGAAGAAATGGAGGAAAAAGATTCAGATGAAATAGAAGAAGGTGATGAAACAGAGGAAGAAGATTCAGATGAAATAGAAGAAGGTGATGAAACAGAGGAAGCTGAAGATATGGATGAAGAAAGTGATGATTCTAGCTCAGGTTACTAAGTCAGCCAACCTTTAAAACAATTAATTAATAGATAAATTTTTATGATATTGCTTTTTATAAAGATGTAGATAAAATAAAGTTAGCGCTGCAACACAGTATTAAGAGTGTTGTAGCGTTTTTCTATATATAAGTCAAGTTGAAATGTTGAATTATTTTAAGCGAGTTATCTTTGTTAGGTGAGGGTATAATAAATTGTAAGAAGATATAGGTGTGTGACTTAAAAACTTAACTTTTTTTAAATATTTTATCTAACCAAAGATATTATACCTATTTGGTTAATAGCTAATGGCTGGCAGCTCACAGCAAAAAATTTAAAGTAAAACTTTTGGATAAAATATGGATAATATAGAGAAGTATTGATGTATATAGGATAGTGTTAAGAAAGGAGATATTATGAGCGAGAGAAAAAAAGTGATAGAAGATGGATGGAATTTTGAAAACAGCTATGCTTCTTTGCCAAAATCTTTTTTTACCCCTATAAACCCAACCCATGTACCTTCACCGGAGTTGATAATTTTCAACCAACCCTTGGCAGCAGCTTTGGGTTTAAATACTCAATCCCTTCAAAAAAACGGTGGAGCAGAGGTTTTTGCAGGTAATAGAATTCCCAAAGGAGCTTTACCCCTTGCTCAGGCATATGCTGGGCATCAATTTGGACATTTTACTATGCTAGGTGACGGTAGAGCAATCCTTTTAGGCGAGCAGATTACTCCTACGGGTGGTAGAGTAGATATACAGCTTAAAGGCTCAGGTGAAACTCCATATTCCCGTCGGGGAGATGGTCGTGCATCCCTTGGACCAATGCTTAGGGAATATATAATCAGTGAAGCAATGTATGCATTGGGTATTCCCACAACCCGCAGCTTAGCAGTAGTGAAAACTGGAGATACAATAATCAGGCAAACTAAAGAAATAGGAGCGATTCTTACAAGGGTAGCATCGAGCCATATAAGGGTTGGAACCTTTGAATACGTTTCAAAATGGCATACATCTGAGGAGCTTAGAGAACTGGCCGATTATACCTTACAAAGACATTTTGCAAAGCCTGAGAATGATGTGAATCCATATCTTTTCTTGCTAAGAGAAGTGATCAAGAGACAGGCATCCCTTATAGCTAAATGGCAGCTTGTTGGCTTTGTACATGGAGTTATGAACACCGACAATATGACCATTAGCGGGGAAACAATTGATTATGGACCATGTGCCTTCATGGATAGCTATGACCTTGCAACGGTATTCAGCTCAATCGACCTTCATGGAAGATATGCCTATGGAAATCAGCCACCTATAGGGGCATGGAATCTCGCAAGATTTGCCGAGACGCTTTTACCTCTTCTGCATGATAATCAGGAAGAAGCTGTCAAGCTGGCACAGGATGAAGTTTCTAATTTTATTAATCTTTATCATAGTAATTGGCTCCAAGGAATGCGGTTGAAGCTTGGAATGTTTGATGAAGAAAAGTCTGATGAATCACTCATTAAAAATCTGCTTAGTATCATGCAAAAGCATAATGCTGACTATACCAATACCTTCAGAGCATTAACCTTTAATAACCTAGATAAGTCAGATTTTTTTAGCAGTGATGAATTTAAAAATTGGTATAAGCTATGGCAGGAAAGGCTGAGCAGACAGCAGGAGTCAAGGGAATCCTTACAGCAACTAATGAAGCGTAATAATCCAGCCATAATACCCCGTAATCATAGGGTAGAAGAGGCATTGTCAGCCGCAGTAAATCAGGGGGATTACAGTGTGATGAATCATCTTCTAGATGCTCTTTCAAATCCATATGAATACACTCCAGAGCAAAATGACTATTCAACACTGCCTCCGCCATCAGATGAGCCCTATAGAACCTTCTGTGGGACTTAATAAAAAAAGATAAGAGATAAGCACTACAATCTAGACTCTACTAGATGTAGTGTTTTTTTAAAACAATTAAAGCACTCATTTAACAAGCCTACATATGATGTAATGAAAATAAAGGCTATGAAATAAAACTATTATAAAATATGAATGTGTACAGGAGGTAAAAGAGTGACTTCTAATTATAATTGTCAAAGCAGCAAAGATAACGTGGGAGATGAAAATTTACATAAATGCAAACAAAAACATCCTAAGCCTAAGAAAATACTATTGGAATGTGGAGATGGAACTGGAAGCAAAACCTTTACATCTAAAGATGATGAAACCTTCCAAATAGCCTATGTTACAATAGATAATACCTTCTTAGAAAAACCTCAGATATTAATAAAATTTTCAAGTATCGTAAAGATGGAAAGATTTGTCGATGGGGGGAGTGTTAGCTTAAGGTATGAGCTGATTAAAATAGAGGAGTATAAAGAGCCAGAGATATTAGGAAGTTGGATATTTGAAGAAATTAATGTTGAGACTAATGAATTTGAAGTAGCTGAAGAAGCCTTTAGCTTTATATTTTGTGATTCTGACACAGGGTCAAAGTGCTGCGATTATTTAGTAAAGGTTACACCCATTGAAATAGAAGGAGCGAGGGCTAGGGTAAGCAATGGAAGAATGGCGGCATTAGCTCAGGCTTCCTGTAACTGTGGAAAAGAGGAATACGAAGTTGAAAGTTCTAAAGCCGAGAATATATTACTTAACTGCGGAAGTGGAAATGGAAGTATAATTCTTAGGGAAGAAGATGAGATAGAGCCACCCTTTGTCATAGCACATGTGACTTTAGATAATACTTGCCTAAATAAATCAAAGGCTTTAATAGAATTTTCAAGTATTATAAATCTTGATAATGAAGTAAGGGATGTGAGACTACAATTTGAACTAATAAGGACCTGTGACAATGGAAATGAAGTATCCCTTGGAACCTGGACATTTGAGAGAACAGGAATTACTAATGGAACTGAATTAGAGAAAGCCTTTGATTTTGTATTCTGTGAATGTGATGCATCAAGCGGGTGCTGTGAATATTTTGTGAAGGTTATCCCCCTTACAATAGATGTTTTAGGGATTGATTCAAGTATAGTGATTAACAATGCTAGAATGGTAGCCCTTGGTCAATCATCAAAGGATTTGTTTAAAGAAAAAAGAAATGCTAGAAAAAATCAGAATAGCTGTTGTATATCACAGGGTTCTAAAGCTAAAAAGATATTATTAGAATGCGGTGAGGGAAATAGAAGCAGAAACTTTATATCATCAAATGAATACCCTTTTCAGTTGGCAAATGTCACATTAGATACAACTTGCTTATCCAAGCCCATAGTGAATATTGAGTTTTCAAGCCTTGTAAGTTTTGACAGGGTGGCAGCGGATGGAGACGCACGATTAAGGTATGAGCTATTTAGGATTTGTGAAAAGAAAAGTGCTGTGTCAATAGGCGTGTGGGTAGTGGAAAGGGTAGATAGTGAAAGTAGCTTAGGAAAATCCACAAATTCATTTAGCTTTACATTTTGTGACTGTGTAAACTGCAATGGCAGATGTGAGTACTTTGTAGAGGTTACACCTATTGAGATAACAGAGGGTGTTATTACAGCAACAGTTAGTAATGGTAGAATAGCTGCACTTGCACAAGACGGATACTTTAGTCAAAGCTCTATGAGTAATAATTCCTATGATGGAAGCATAGAGTTTAACAAATTTAAAATAAATCAGCCTAGAAGGCAAAACCTATTATTAGAATGTGGTGATGGAAGTGGAAGCAAAACCTTCACATCATCTGAAAACGATGCCTTCCAACTAGCACATGTTACTTTAGATAAACCGCTTTTAAATATATCTAAGGTATTAATAAAGTTTTCTAGTATCCTTGATGTGGAAAGATTAACTGATGGAGCAACTGTTAGAATGCAATATGAATTATTTAGGGTAGGGGAAGATATGAAATCAAAAGCACTAGGAAATTGGACATTTGAAGCAGTAAATGTAGATGATAACGCCTTCAACACACAAGAAGAATCCTTTAGCTTTATTTTCTGCGACTATAAACCCTTTAAAGGACTCTGTGACTATTTTGTATCAGTTACACCCATTGAAATTGAAGGAGCTACAGCTACAGTCGGCAATGGAAGAATGGCAGCATTAGCTAGTTCATCATCAGGTTTTATAAAAGAAGCAAAACCCTGTGACTTAAATTTCAATCTTGATGAGTTACAGCAAAAACTTCAAAAAACTAAAAAATCAGCCCTTGTATGCGGTCAGGGAAATGGAAGCATAGTATTTAGAGAAAATAGCACTGACCCAAGTGAGCTGGATCCAAAGGCTACAATAGCAAATATTAGCCTTGATACGAGGTTTTTAGATAGAGCTGAAATTTTGATAGAATTTTCAACTATAATTGAAATTGAAGATGGGGCTGAGGATATTCGTCTGCAATTTGAATTATTTAGAGTTTGTGAAGATACAGAGCCTCTATCCCTTGGAATATGGAACTTCCAAAGAACAAATGTTGATGAATTTATAGAACTAACCAAGGCATTTGATTTTATATTCTGTGAATGTGATGCACCTAAGGGGTGCTGTGATTATTTTGTGACAGTGAAACCCCTTGAAATAGATATAGATTCACCTGGAGGAAACATAGTAGTTAACAATGCTAGAATGGCTGCATTTTTACAATCATCAATGAGACTGGAAGATTGCAAGAATATTGATAGACAAAGTGACTGTATTAAGCCTTTGATAAATTATCATCCATCCAGTAAAGCATTATTAGAATGTGGGGAAGGAAATGGTATGAGAAGTTTTAGCTCGGAAAATGATCCAGCCTTTCAATTGGCTAGGGTTAGAATAGATACCAGCTCTTTATGCAATCCAATTGTTAATATTGATTTCTCAAGTATTGTAAGCTTTGACGGCTCAGGTGATGTAAGGCTGAGATATGAATTGTTTAGAGTTTGTGATGATAGAACGCCTATTTCACTTGGGATATGGATAGCCGAGATAGTAGGTATTACATTCTTTGATAGAGCAACGAATACATTCAATTTTACTTTCTGTGATTGCACAAGTTGCTGTGGCTGTTGTGATTACTTTGTTAAGGTTACTCCTATTCGTATATCCTCAAGAATTACATCAACAGTTGGCAATGGAAGAATTGCTGCATTAGCTCAGGAAACCCATTAGAACAGTTAAAATATTTAGATTGAAAAAGTTAATATTATAAGATTGTTTTAGAATCAAAAATAAAAACGCTGCAAGTTATTCATGACAGGCTTGTAGCGTTTTACTTATGTAATTTAATAAATTAAGAGGGTTAGGCTTTAAAGATTTACTATTAAGGAAATGCTTAAATCTTTAAAGCCTAACCCTGATTTTCCTATATATCCTTAAGCTCTATAACCATTAAACTAACGTCATCATCCTGAGGTACAGTACCCTTTTCTAAATGATCAGATAAAATGTGAAAATAACTAACAATATTACCCCAAGTAAAGTTTTCAATTTGTTGTTCTTGTTTTAACTCCGATAGATATTCCTCTAGACCATCGGTAAATAGGAAAAGTTTATCGTTATTAGAAATATTAATCTGTTTTTCCTCATAATCCGAGTGCTCTAAAACCCCTAAGGGAAATCCTGTTAAATTTAATCTGTGAATTTGGTTATTTTCTTTAAATATGAAGGGATATGGATGTCCTGCAGAAGAATAGGTTAGCAGCTTTTTATTAAAATCCAATATTATATAAAACCCAGTGGCATAAAGTTGTAGTTCTTCATCTCTACCAAAAAAACTGACACATTCAGAGTTTAATCTATGCATCAGGTCTTTAGGGCTGTAGTATTTCTTATAGAGTCTTTTAAACAAATCCTTTAAATACACCATTACAAGAGCGGATGCAACTCCATGACCACTGACATCGGCTATGAATATTCCTATTTGTCCTTTATCTATTTCAACTATATCATAAAGGTCTCCACCCACCTTCACAGCAGGATGAGACTTTCCATAGATATTCATTTGGTTATGACTTGATATAATATTTGACAGTATAGCCATTTGAACTCTTCTAGCCATATTTAAATCTCTTTTAATATAATCATTTTTGGTTTTGAGAGCAGTGTTTAGTTTTTCTTTAACTGCATTTAACTGCTCAAGTTTCTGTTTTCGCTTTTCCAGCTCTCTATGAAGAGTGAGCATTTCATTATTGATTTCAATAATATTTCGCTGAAGCTTCATATCGTCTTGATTTTCATTATTTATCATGCAGATTTTATAATCTCTGTACATGTAACCAGATATTTGCACAGTAGTTATATAATCATTTACTTTAATATTTAACTCCCATTTACTGCTTACTTCGCTGTTTAATGATTCAATGAATTTTTCATATTTTTCTATGCTGTGCTTTTCAATAATATCTATAAATTTTTGACTTTTGTTAAGATCTTCTAGCTTCAAGATTTCTTTTATACTATCGTTAAAATAAACTATTTCATTCTTATTGCTTAAGACGATAATTCCATCATTAAGCTTTAATAATATCTGTTCAAAAATTTCAGCTTCTAAAAATGACTTATCCATTACTCACCATTATCCTTTTATTTTCTTCTAAAAATTCTAAGGTGCTATCTAAGCTATTTCCATAAAAGTCAGCTTGTACATAGTCAATTAAGCTACTATCAGTAGTATAAGCTCTACCACCTACTATAATTTTTATATCTTCATCTGTTTCCTGTATTTTTCCAATCAATTCCTTAGTATATTTTATATTAAATGACATTGTGCAGGATATGCCAATAAAATCAGGCTTTTCCGAGGAAATGGTGTTAAGTATAGTGAAAACAGGGGTATTAGCTCCTAGATAAATAACATCATAGCCCTGCAGCTCTAATAAATCTGCTGTCATCCTAGCTCCTAATTCATGAAGTTCACTTCCAGCACAAGTCATTATAATCTTTGCTTTATAGTTTTCAATTGAAAAATCGAAATAATTGCTATACAAATATGACATGATTCTTTGTGTTATAGCAGTAGCCAGATGCTCTTGAGCAACGGTGAATTTATTGGCTTCCCAAAGCTCTCCTACCTTAATCATTGCAGGGTAAAATACATTTAAGTATATATCCTTTATATCAAGACCCGCATCAACTGCTTTTTCAATAGTATTAAAGCACTCTTTTTTATTACCATGTTTTAAATTCAAAAAGTAATTGTCAAATACTGCTTTAATATTCATTACCTCCTTTTTAATGAAATATGCTTTCAATTATATCCTTGAAGTTATTTAATGTATCCTTAATTTTAATATTATCACTACCTATAGAACAGACCTCCAAAGTAAACACATTATGAAAATCTAGTAATGAATCCTTAATGTCAATATCGCTTAGCCTTGCACTAAGCATGCTCTTAAGCCAATTAATTTTATCTTCAAAGGCTTTGTAGCTTTTGGTTTCTAAAGATATCTTAAGGTGCTCCATATAGTCTTTAGTCATCATTTCAATAAGATCCGTTGCCGGAACATTAAGATTTTCAAAGCATGATTTATTTTGCTGTTTGGCCTTTATAGAAGAGATAGTTTGATTAGATTGTTTATCTAAATACATAAGTATTTCCTTTGTCTCCAATATAAATCTCCCCAATCTTTTTTTTGTATAAGGTAGGATATAATATTAGTTTACAATATATATTATACATTAAATTCATTAATTAATTAAATTTTCTTGTTTTATTTCGACTTTTTTTTCAAAAATAGTATTTAGCTTTTGAAAATATAGTCACAATTTTATTCTCTTTATATACTTTAAAGCCTATGATTTAGCTAATAGAATTATTGACATTCAAATAATTTAAATGTTAAAATGATAATGATAATCATTAGCTAATGAAATATAAAGGAGAATAATGAATATGAAGAATAAGCAAAAAAAATCAGGATTAGCAAGACTCTTTCAATTTGCTATGAATAAAAAAGGTCTGATGATATCCTCAATAATTCTTTCTGCATTATCGGCTGTTGCATCTTTTGTACCCTATTTTGCATTATATCAAATTATTAGTAATTTGATTGAAATGTATCCTGACTTTAACTCTGCAAATATGGATGTAGTAATGTCTAATGGATTCTTAGCACTTTTTGGAATCATAGCTAATATCGCACTTTATATGTTGTCTCTTATTGCTTCGCACCTTGCTGCTTTTGGTACATTATTTGAGCTAAAGCTTGAATTTGCCAATCATTTATCAAAGCTGCCCTTAGGTCTTCATTTGCTAATAGGAAGTGGAAAGCTAAGGAAAATCATGGATGAAAATATTGAAAATATTGAAGGCTTCATTGCCCATGAAGTGCCGGATATAGTTAGTGCTATGGTTGCCCCTGTTTTAATGATTGTCCTAGTATTAATGATTGATTGGCGTTATGGGTTAGCGGTATTGGTGTGTATAATACTAGCGTTTTTTATACAAATAACTTACATTTTTAAAAAGGATGCTCAAGCTAGGATGAATGAACATCAAGAAGCCTTGGAAAGAATGAATAATGGTGCTGTAGAGTATATTAGAGGGATAGCAGTAGTAAAGGCATTTAATCAAACGGTGAAGTCATTTACCAAATTTTACAACTCAATCCATGAGTATACTGTTAATACCTGTGAATACACCATGGAAGCAAAAAATCCCATGTGTGGATTTAATACAGTTGTCAATAATCTCTACCTCATGCTGATTCCTTTAGGAATAATTATTGGAAGTACTACCAAGGATTATGAAGTCTTTGCATCAAATTTTATATTCTATATAGTTTTCGTACCTTCAATTAGCAGTATCTTGACGAAGGTCATGTATTCAACCATTAATTCTATGAAAATAGTAAAAGGTGTAGAGTATATGGATGCCATTTTAAATGAGGAAAAGCTTAAGAACACCGATAATGGGAAAACCGTTGAAAATTATAGTGTTGAGTTTAAAGATGTAACATTTTCCTATAATGGAGAGAATAACGCACTTGACGGGATTACATTCCAAGCTAAATCAGGGGAAATAACAGCATTAGTAGGACCGTCAGGAGGAGGGAAAAGTACAATTGGTAAACTGATTCCCAGGTTTTTTGATGTAACCGCTGGCAGTATTTTGATTGATGGTATAGATGTCAAAGATATGAAAAATGAATATCTAATGGAAAAGGTAAGCTTTGTTTTTCAAGATGTATACCTTTTTAAGCAAAGTATTATGGACAATATACTTTTAGGAAAAAAGGATACTTCACGTGAGGAAGTAATTAAGGCCGCTAAAGCTGCCCAGTGTCATGAGTTTATAATGCAGCTTCCAAAAGGGTACGATTCCATAATTGGTGAAAATGGTATTCATTTGTCTGGAGGCGAGAGACAAAGAATTTCCATAGCTCGTGCTATCATAAAGGATGCACCTATAGTAGTTTTAGATGAGGCAACTGCATTTTCAGACCCGGAAAACGAACATCTGATTCAAAGGGCTTTTCATGAACTTATGAAAAATAAAACCGTAATTATGATTGCCCATAGATTATATACAATTAAATCTGCAGATAATATTGTTGTTCTTGACCGAGGAAAGCTGGTTGAACAAGGATCTCATGAAGAACTCCTTTCTAGAGAAGGAAAATACTATAATATGTGGAATGCATATACCGGAACATTATCATGGAAAATCAAGAACAGAGAGGTGATTAACAATGCCTAAATTACAGAGAATGCTTGCACTAACGGATAAAGGATATGAAAACTTGAAGAAGGCTACGGTTGCCTGCACATTGACCAATCTATCTATGATGATTCCCTTTGGTATCAGCCTACTGGTCTTTACAGAGATAATTAAACCCCTGACAGGAAGCACAATTTCATGGAATAAAATATGGATTTTGTTTGGTGCTGGAGTTGTTGGAGCCATAATTATTTTTATGTTTAACAAGAATGATTACGAGAAAGCATTCGTTGCTGCATATGATGAAGCTGAACGGGTTAGAATACATGTAGCAGAGCATATCAGAAAGCTGCCAATGAATTACTTCAATAGCAAGGATTTAGCTGAACTAACAACTAATATTATGGGTGATTGCGCTAATTTAGAACATGTACTCAGCCATGTTTTTCCACAAATGTTCGCCAACATCATAACTATCCTTTGGATAACATTATGCTTGTCAATTTTTGATTGGAGGATGGCATTGGCTATTTTTGCTACTGTGCCAATTGGATTTTTGGTGATTATATTATCTAAAGGAATTCAAGAACGTCTGGGAAAAAAACATTCTAGTATCAAGCTGAACGTAGCTTCTAAAGTCCAAGACTATATAGATGGAATGAATGTAATAAAAGCCTATGGTCTTGATGGGGAGAAGTTTGAATCATTATATCGTGCATTAAAGAGTATGAAGAAAAGTGCCATTAAGTTTGAGTTCATAACAGGTATCTTTGTCATGAGTGCACAAATGATTATCCAAGCAGGTACAGGACTAACGATTTTTGTTGGGGCGGTACTTCTTACGGGAGGAAGGATTGAGTTTCTAACACTTTTGGCCTTTTTAATGATTTCCGTTAAGATTTATGGACCGATTGTTTCCTTATTGGTTATGCTGCCTTTGCTTTTTTATACGCAAATTGCCACTAATCGAATGAGGACTTTACTTGATATTAAACCTATGTCAGGTGATAGTGATTTAGATGTTGAGCATTATGATATAGAATTTAAAAATGTGTCCTTTAGTTATCATGAAGATAAGGGGTATAGTCAAGTAATATCAAATGTTTCCTTTAAAGCAAAACAAGGTGAAGTAACAGCCTTGGTTGGTCCTTCGGGAAGCGGTAAAAGCACCTTGACAAGATTGGCAGCAAGATTTTGGGATGTCAAGGAAGGGCAAGTGTTAATTGGAAATGAAGATGTTAGAAACATTGAACCTGAGCATCTTATGTCCTATATGTCCTTTGTTTTTCAAGATGTTGTTCTGTTTAATGATACGGTGTTTAACAATATCAAGGTAGGACGAGAAAATGCCACAGAAGAAGAAGTATACATGGCAGCTAAGATTGCAAGATGTGACAGCTTTATATCTGAGATGCCAAAGGGTTATAACACAATGCTTGGAGAAAATGGTGCTACGCTTTCTGGAGGGGAAAGACAACGTATATCCATTGCAAGAGCATTACTCAAGGATGCACCTATCATTCTTTTAGATGAGATGACAGCTTCTTTAGATCCTGAAAATGAGGCAGCCATACAACAGGCATTATCAGAATTGATTCGTGATAAGACAGTTATAGTAATTGCCCATAGGCTAAGAACTATTGTGGAGGCCGATAAGATAATAGTAATGGATGAAGGTTCCATTGTAGAAGAGGGCAGGCATGATGAACTTGTTTCTAATCGTGGTTTATATAAGAAACTATACAGTATTCAGAAAGAAACCTCAGATTGGAGTGTGGGAAGTAAGGTAATATTATAATATTGATAGGTCATAATTTGCCACTTAATAAATTCTTACAAATTATATGAATACATGAATTTTGGCATTAAAAAAATCTCAATCCCCTTAGTGTAGGGGGTTTCAGGCTGTTGACAAACCCGAATTTCTTCGTTGTTGCTTCAAGTGAGAACTCTTACGTATTTCTTTATACGCTGCGACCTCTCACTTTCAGCACGCC
>JANQEZ010000313.1 GCA_028278115.1 Clostridia bacterium | reverse complement strand
GAGGCGTGCTGAAAGTGAGAGGTCGCAGCGTATAAAGAAATACGTAAGAGTTCTCACCCTAAGCAACAACGAAGAAATTCGGGTTTCGGGGGCAGCCTAGAGCACACCCGGATTGGGTGTGCTTGTAAGTAGATTTTTAAATTTTCTATAAAATTTCTATTTGAAATAAATAATTTGAATTCTGTAGCCTGCTAAAGATTTCGAGGCATTGTAGGTTTTATTGGAAATACTACATTACCAGTCTTAGCATCTATATGAAGCAGCCAATACCCATAATCTCCTTCTTCAGGCTTTTTATCCTCTAGAGGAGACCAGTAAACAAATCCTGTCATACCTTGGAATGGCTGTTCTTGGTATGTGTATCTTCCCGGTACTCCATAGACATAATATTTCGGCTCCGTATCTTTATCGTAGGATATACCAAAGATATAATGTCCGTACTTGCTGAGTAAGCCTTCACAGTTATTCATGTGATAAATATATGGATTATAATAATAAATATTTAATATATATCCAAAGAATGGTAAAAATCCTCTATGCATACTTTGTTTATCATAATTTAATTTCCACCACGAATATCCTTGGGGGCTTCTTTCAAAAGGATTAGCCTTTTCATAGTATTTTAATATATCCTTTACGTATTTATATACCATTTTATGATATTTCTTGTAATGAACACCGGGCTTTCTTTCGAGGTTTCCTTTTCCAGCTTCTTTCTTTACCTTAGCCTTTTTTTCTGCCTTTACGGCTTCCTTCTTTTCAGGCTTTTTTTCTGCTTTAGCTTCTTCCTTAGCATTTTCTTTCTTTTCCTCTTTTACAGCTTCTTTTTTCTCAGCCTTTTTTTCTGCATAGATATTTTCTTTTTTATATGGTTTTTCCTTTTCACTTTCTTTCTTTGCTTCCTCTACCTGTTCAGGCTGCTTTTTATTATCTGCCTTTATATTTTCTTCTTTGCCACCCTTCTTTTTCATGTTATCAGATTTGTCTAATGAATCTACACATGGCTCGTCATCATAGCAATGCTTATCGTATTCTTTTGTTTCATCTTCATATTCCTTTGTTTCTTTTGCTTTTTTGTTTTCTTTATTATCTTCTTTGTATATTTCCTTTGAGCTCTTTTCTATAACATCTATAATTTCTTCATATTTCTGTTTATACTGTTTGTCAAGGTTATTGTCTATTGCCTTCTTCTGCTCCTCATATATTAATGAATCTTTCCATCTTACCTTCTCCTTATCCATATATCCCACCAAAGGTCCATAGACCTCTACATGATCGTATGATCTTTCAATGGGTTTAGCTATTACTGCTACTACATTGAAGTCCTCAATAGTTCTATTACTTCCCTCAACGTTATCAGGATCAAACTTTACCTTGAGCTCCCCTTTTCCCCTTTCATCTATAACAAATGAACCCGTATCTACATATACGTTATTTTCTCCTTTGGTGCTTATCAAGTAGTTTCTATAAATGTACTTTGCATCCTTAAAATACTTTAAATCTTGAACATATACGTTTAATAACCCTTTTCCATTTCTTACTTCAATCTTGGCATATCCCTTGGGAACTTGTTTATCGTTTTTTTCAAATCCTCTATCTTCATTTTCTAATATGATAAAGTATCTTTTGTACCTTCTATCACTGGCCATTAATAGCCCCCCTTCAACAATCCATTTAATACTAATATATGTATTTCCATTCAAATAGTTCACTACTAAATCTAAAAAACTTGTATAAATGTTAAAATACATAAAAAAAAGATGGTTAATTAGCTATGATTAACCATCTGTTTAACTTCTATTTTTAATTTTTATAAACTCATATCATCAATGCCATTTAGCCAGTCTTGGATTGGCTTGACAACTGATTGTATTGAGCCATCTTCAAATGGATTTCTAAGATTTGCAAGCTCTACTAGTTCTAAAAATGATTTACTTCCTCCTGCTTTACATAATCTTAAATAGTCCTTCCATGCTTTTTCATTGTTTTCTCTAGACCCTATCCAAAATTGGATTGCACAAACTTGAGCCAAAGTATAATCTATATAATAAAATGGATTTGTAAAAATATGCCCTTGTCTAAACCAAAATCCACCTCTTTTTAGGAAATCATTATCTTCATAATCTCTATGGGGAAGATATTTCTTTTCAATTTGACTCCATATGCTCTTTCTTTCTGTTGGACTAGCCTGTGGATTCTCATAAACCCAGTGCTGGAATTCATCGACTACTACTCCATATGGTATAAATAAAAGTGCATCACTTAAATGTGCAAATTTATATTTCTCCTCGTCTTCTTTAAAGAATAGGTTCATCCATGGCCAAGCAAAGAACTCCATACTCATTGAGTGTATCTCACAGGCTTCAAGTGTAGGCCAAATGTATTCAGGAACTTCATAGCCTCTACTTGAATATACTTGGAAGGCATGACCTGCTTCATGGGTAAGTACATCAACATCTCCAGATGTTCCATTGAAGTTTGAGAATATGAAAGGAGATTTATAATTGCTAATATATGTGCAGTATCCTCCACCTGCCTTGCCTTTTTTACTCACAAGGTCTAAAAGCTCACCCCCAGTCATATATGTGAAAAATTCATGGGTTTCAGGAGATAATTCCTTATACATTTTCTTACCGTTTTCAATAATCCATTCAGGTTCTCCCTTGGGAACAGCATTGCCGCTTAGGAATTCAAACTTTTCATCATAATATTTAAGGCTTTCAAGTCCTAATCTCTTTAGCTGCCTTTTTCTAAGCTTTGTTGCAGCGGGAACCATCTCCTCAAGAACTTGTTTTCTATAGTTTGCAACCATTTCTGCATCGTAGTCTGTTCTCATCATTCGTGCATATCCAAGCTCTACAAAGTTCTTAAATCCAAGGTTTTTAGCTATTTTATCCCTCAGCTTAACTAAATTATCATATATATCATCAAACTTTTCTTCAGTTCCTACAAAAAAATCTGTCATGGCTTCATTGGCTCTTTTTCTTGTATCTCTGTCCTTTGACTGTGTGAATGGAATCATTTGAGATAAATTTCTCTCTTCACCTTCAAACATAATCTTAGCCGAAGCCCTCAGTTTTGTATATTCACTCACAAGTTTATTTTCCGCTTGCAAGTCTGGAACTATCTCCGGTGAAAATGTTTTAAGTTTTAACTGTGCAATTCTGAATAATTGCTTATTCCATTTTTCCTCAAGCTCTTTTTTAAATTTAGAATTCACCAATGATTTATAGTATTTTGAAACTAATCCTTCATATATAGGCAAGGCTTCATCTATAAAATCATTTTCCTTTTCATAGAACTTATCGGTTGTGTCTATTGTATGTCTTATGTAGACTATACTCTCCATTGTATCAAATTCATTTCTTAGATCGTTTATTTCCTTCATAACCTGGTCCTGTGCTTCAAAGGATTTAGAATGGTCAAACTTTTCTAGAAGCTTTAAAAATTGTTCTTCAAGCTTTTTCATATCAGGTCTTTCATATTTGTAATCCTTAAACTTTAACATAGCACCCTCCATATTATTAAATTTATATGTCCTTTTATTATAGTATATATAATTATTTTAAATATTTCCATAATTATGTCTTTTAAATTTTATTATATAGTAGAACTGGCAGGACATCAGTTATTTCAGCTATGCAATTTTTTGCAAAAAATGTTTGAGTTCCTAGATAATAAAA
>JANQEZ010000309.1 GCA_028278115.1 Clostridia bacterium | reverse complement strand
CCAGTCAAAACTTTAATTTATACACATCAAAAATCCCTAGAAACATCGGATATTTTGATATGTACATTAATATAGTATATGTATAAATTAAGATTTACTATGGATTCTCTATAGCCATTAGCTATAATCCTATTTATTATTTTTCTGTCTGCAGCTCATTACAATAGGTGTTCCCTCAAAGTTATAGTTTTGTCTGATTTGATTTTCTAGATATCTAATGTATGAGAAATGTGCAAGCTCTACATCATTTACAAATAAAAGAAATCTAGGCGGCTTTACAGCAACCTGTGTGCCATAGTATATCTTTAACCTCTTACCCTTATCAGAAGGTGGTTGATTAAGAAGTATTGCTTCACTAATCAAGTCATTTAATGCCCCTGTAGATATTCTCATGGCGTGTTGGTTCGATACATACTTAATAATATCTAATACCTTACTAACCCTCTGTTTAGTTTTTGCGGAAATAAATAATATTGGTGCATATTTCATATATGATAATTCATTTCGTATATCCTTTTCATACTCATTATATGTATAATTATCCTTTTCAATTAAATCCCATTTATTAACTACTATTATAGCTGCTCTTCCAGCTTCATGGGCATATCCTGCAATTCTTTTATCCTGCTCAGTAACGCCTTCCTGTGCATCTATCATTATCAAGCATACATCACTACGTTCTATTGCAGTCAATGACCTTAGCACACTGTATTTTTCTACATTTTCATTAACCTTGCTTTTTCTCCTTATTCCAGCGGTATCAATAAAAACGTATTTATCATCATTAACTTGAAATGGAGTATCTATTGCATCTCTGGTAGTGCCGGCTATATTGCTTACAATTACCCTGTCTTCCCCTAGTATCGTATTTATTATCGAAGACTTTCCTACGTTTGGCTTACCTATTACAGCAACTTTAATGACATCTTCATCATAGTCAGAATCCATATCCTCTGGGAACTTTGCAACTATTTCATCTAGTAAATCCCCAAGGTTTAGACCATTAACCGATGATATTGGAATCGGTTCTCCAACTCCCAAGGTATAGAAATCATAAAATGAATCTGGAAGCTTATTACTATCAACCTTATTTACCACTAAGACTATAGGCTTCTTAGACCTGCGAAGCATATTTGCAATCTCTTCGTCGGCTGTGGTTATGCCGTCTCTACCATCAACCATAAAGACAATAACATGGGCAGTATCAATTGCCACCTCTGCCTGCTGCTTCATTTGAGATACAATAATATCCTTTGAATCAGGCTCTATTCCTCCCGTATCAATTAAAGTAAAATCATTATTAAGCCACTCTGCATCAGCATATATCCTATCTCTAGTTACACCTGGCTTGTCCTCTACAATAGAGATTCTCTTACCAGCAATTTTATTAAAGAAGGTGGATTTACCGACATTAGGTCTTCCCACAACTGCAACAATTGGTTTAGCCATATTTATTCCTCCACTAAGTTTATTATACTCTCAATAAATTCCTTGCCCCTTACGTCACATGTAACAACTTTTATTTTTAAGTATTTCTCCATATCTTCAATGGTTAAATCGTCTAAAAATATATCCTCCTCAGATTTAAGCATACTCTTAGGAATTAAGACCATATCACCTAAAGCTTTATCTTTAAGCTGATTAATAATATCTTGTCCAGTTATAAGTCCAGAAACAGTTATTGTCTCACCGAAATAATCATTGATAATAGCATAAACATTTACCTCTAAATTGTCTACTCTTTCAGTCAATTTCCTTGAAAGCTCTTTTAAAAAGCTATGTGCTGAAACTCCTGTAATAATGCTTATAGTTTTATTAAGCTCTAGGTTCTTAGGAACTGTTTTTAAATGTTCATTAAATTCATGCTCCAATTTCCTTATCAATCCAACACCGTTCTCAATCTGGGGAAATCCTTCGTATTCATCATAGCGTGGTAAATCTTTTTCAGCTATGTTATAAAACTCATCGGATAAATAGACAAATCGAGTTTCAATGCTTTCTTTTAATTTACCCTGCCACCTATGAACCTGCTTGATTACCTTCCTAGATTTTTCCTTATCAAACATTTGCATTGAATATAGATTATCTCTGAATTTTGTTACTCCTACAGGTACAATTGCCAAGCTGTGTAGATTTGGATAAAGACTACTCAAATCCTCTATGGTCTTCTCTAGTTCTATTCCGTCATTTACTCCAGGACAAAGTACAATCTGGCCATTGATTAAAATTCTATTTTCGGTCAGCTTCTTAATCCTCTCCAAAAGATTCCCAGCGTTTTTATTTCCAAGCATTTCTACCCTTAGGCCTGGATTGGTTGTATGTATAGATACATTTATAGGACTTATATTGTACTCGATAATTCTATCAATGTCATCATCGGTCAAGTTTGTTAAAGTAACAAAGTTTCCCTGCAAAAATGAAAGCCTAGAATCGTCATCCTTAAAGTATAAGCTTTTCCTCATATTCTTGGGAAGCTGGTCAATAAAGCAAAATATACATCTATTTTTGCAAAATTTCGCTTTATCTAAGATTGGATTCTCAAATTCTATGCCTAAATCTTCATCGTAATCCTTGTCAATTTCTAAAACCCAAACCTCTCCACCTTGCTTCTCTATCTCTACCTCTAAAAAATCATCTGCAATCAGAAACAGATAATCCAATATATCCATTACTTCTTTACCATTTATATTTAAAAGTATATCTCCCTTTTCAATCTCAAGCTCCTCAGCTATACTTCCAGTCTCAATTTTAGAGATAATATTTCTACTTTTCTTCTCGTTCATTTAAACACCTGCTTTAATTTTCCTTACAATATCAATACTATTTGTCTTGTTTAATTATAATAGAAGTTCTAGAATAGTCAAGCTATATATAGGGATTCAAGAAACTTAACCTTTTTTCAAAATATTTCGCAGGCCAAAACTACAATGTCTATTTGGCTAATAGCTGACGTATATATCAATTTTCAACATGATTTATTATAACTTGAAATCCATGACCCATACATCCTAAGAGCCAAGAGCTAGGAGCTAAGACCTGCAAAGCGTCAACAGACGCCTTTGCCCTCTAATGCTTAACAACTGCATATACACCATTTCTTAAATCATGTACCATACCCATCGTTATTTTAGCAATTAGCAAAGCCGTCTCTTCCTGCTTCTCTTCACTATCAACATAGAATATGGGTGTTGTAGCTGAAGATACATCTCTGTTGAGGGAAATGAGGGCTACAATGCTCTCTTTAATTCCTATATCCAAAAGAATCACCATCCTTTACTTTTCTGATAAGTTCTTGCCGCGGGGCTTTCTTCTACAGGTTTCTAATACAGGGGTTTTATTAACTACATCCAGAAGTAAACCTATATCAGGCTCCATAGGTATTAGAGCCATGACTAAATTACCATTATGGGGATTTCTTCTCGCTAGTGGTGTAAAATCAGGCTCATCTATGTCCTTCCTTATACCTAATTGTGTTGCTGCCTGATGTTGAATAGCCTGCCTTTGTCCAATATTTGAGAGGGTAGCACTGCCGCTTGGGTCCTTAGGTATAATCTCTACAGCTATACCTCTTTCCTCATAAATTTTTCTAGAACCCTTTAAACCAATATTCATAACTATCACATCATTAATGGTTAAAAGTGGTCCATCAAAGCTTATTTTAGCTGGTTTAACATCGGCAATTTCCCCTATCAACTGCCTAGTTAGCAATTTTTTAAGCAATACCATAGTTCCAATTCCAAATACAATGCCTATAACAACCTGAAGCTGTTGATTTAATTTTAGCACCCTAGATAGATTCATTGATAAGCTTGTAAGCAAAGCAGACAGCATAACCATATAATTTCTTGCCTCAAATGCCTTTGCTATATCTTCAATATAGGCTGTTCCTCTAGGCACTAATTCTGTAGGCTCAATATTATCAAGACTCTGTCTTTCAAGGTTTCTCACATCACGAAATTGTTGTGCCGCCAAAGACAGGAAGGTAACTGCTCCAAATTCCTTTGTGGCTAATGCAGGAATTGCTACAGCCCCAAGAGATGCTGCAATCAATCCCAATGTAATATGGGCTAAAAAACCCTGTGGATAGCTTGGATACTGCCTATGATCTATTTTCATCATATATCCCCGTGATATTACACCAACTATAATTGAAACTATAATCGAAAGTATGTAATCTTCCATTGTCTTCCTCCTTGATAGCTTTTATGTGGTTTTATATAGATTTGTGATTTAGAAATCTAACCTTTTTTTCAAATATTTCGCAGACCAAAACTAAAATGCTTAATTTGGCTAATGGCTGACAGCTCACAGCAAAACATTAAAAGTAAAACTTCTGAGTCACACATCTATAAATTTAGACCTTTGTTAGATTTTATAAATTTTTTGCCTATTAATCACATACTATTTATTATTTCACAATTATATATTTTAATAACACCACTTTAGAACAAAAGCCTATGATGATGTGCTAAAAACCTATGGCAAAATTTAACTGGTGATAGTTTGCATTTCGCTTTTAGTACTTCATTTCAGCTATGCAATTTCTTTAAGAAAATGTTTGAGCTCCTTAGCACATAAAAAAAGAACGGTTCATCATCCGCTCTTTCTTAATCTTATTTTTTATTTTGTCATACATAAGACCTAAAGTTTTCTGAAATTGAAGGATTTGACTCATATATCAAATTTCAATCTCAAAAGTAATTGAGTCACTTTTTTCTAAATCAACTGCAGTATAGCAGCCATCCTTCCAGTATTTCCATTTTCCCCTCTATAGGAATAGAATATATCATTATTACATTGAGTACACATATTACTTACAGTAATATTCTCATATGGCACACCCACTTCTACAAGGGATATTTCATGGGCCCCCCATAGATCAAGATAGTACTTTCCTTTATCCTTATTTTCAACAAAGCCTTCTATGTTTTCATAGCTCTCTTTAAAATGGTCTATTACGTAATCATCGACTTCATAACAGCATTTGCCTATTGATGGTGCTATTCCTATTATGCAGTCCCTTGGATTAGTTTGAAAATCAGCTATCATCCTCTCAATTACCTTAGCTCCAATTTTTAGTGCTGTACCCCTCCATCCACCATGGGCAAGGGCAATTACATCTTTTTTCTTATCTAAGATAAATATAGGTACACAGTCGGCATAATGGGTGACTAGTGCAACATTTTTTTTATTGGTAATAAGTGCATCTATTTCGGGAAATCTATTCTCATAAAATAAACCATTTCCTCTATGTCTTTCATCTGCAGCTAATATCCTGTCCTTGTGAACCTGGTGAGAAAGAACTACATTCTCTACCTCTATATTTAAAGAGCTGCATGCTATGTTGTAATTTCTAAATACATCATCAGGATTATCCTTAGTGTTAACCCCCAGATTAAGAGATTTATAAGGTGCTTTACTGATGCCGCCAAGTCTTGTGGTAAATCCATGTTTAACAAGTCCCGTCTCCTCGAAGGACGGAATTTTATAGATAACCACATCATTTTGCTTAAATTTAGAAAATCTCCAATTGTCCATTTCCATCACCATTATTATTTTTTTAGGACTAGTAAGTACTTAAAAAACCTTTGACAGACTAATCCTTCTTTTCATTAAGCAGTTTATTAAGCTCTTTCATAAAAGTATTAATATCTTTAAATTGTCTATACACAGAAGCAAATCTAACATAAGCAACATCGTCAATATTCTTTAGGTCATCCATAACTAACCTGCCTATTTGATCAGACATAATTTCTTTTTCCATGCTATTATGAAGCTTTCTTTCTATATGGTCAACTGTTTTCTCAATTAATTGCATAGATACCGGACGCTTTTCACAGGCTTTTATAAGTCCATTGATAACCTTATTTCTATTAAATGCTTCACGAGTACCGTCCTTCTTAACAATAATTATAGGAATCTCTTCAACTTTTTCATATGTAGTAAATCTCTTTTTACAGGTAATACATTCTCTTCTTCTTCTTATTGCTTGTCCCTCATCTGTAGGTCGAGAATCAACTACCTTGGTTTCATAATGAGAACAAAACGGACAATTCATCTAAATTAACCTCCTATATATACATATATACCTTTTTAAACTGCATTATATAGTAAAATTTAATAAAATTATATACTATTTTACAGTTTTAGTCTATTATTTTAATAGTCTATTCTAAATTTCTTCTTCCCTCATATTGTCTAATAGAAAGTTAAAGTCTTTACTTTTCGTATCATCTTGGATATTATCGTTTTCTTCATCCTCATCAAAATATGAATTGTCCTTTATCTCTACCAATATTACATCTTGTCCTATCTTTACTATACGCTTCCATGGTATAACGTAATCATCTTCCCTGCTGAATATTTTTAGAAATTTACCCTCCTTGGGAATTATAATAGCTTCAACTCTATTCTTCTCTAGATTTATTTCAAAATCATATATAAATCCAATCCTACCACCATTTGCAATGTTTATTACTTCCTTCATCCTTAAATCTGAAGTAGTAACCATAATGTCACCTCGCTTTTAAAGTTTGTACTATAAATTTATGCTTTAGCCCGTATTATTTATAGAAATTTAAAACTCTAACACATCCTTTTAAGTCTGCCATAAATAATACGGGCTATATTAATTAATATTATTTTTTTATAAATATATTCGTATTTTCTCAAAAAAAAAGACTCTTGTTGAGTCTCATATGCTTTATCCTTAAATCGAATCCTTTATATACTTTTGCATATGCTTAAGTGCTGTTTTTTCAAGTCTTGAAACCTGAGCTTGAGATATACCTATTTCATCTGCAACCTCCATTTGGGTTTTACCTCTAAAAAATCTTAGAGTAAGAATTAATTTTTCTCGATCATTAAGTCTTCTTAGTCCTTCCCTTAAAGCTATACCCTCTATCCAGTTTTCATCTATGCTCTTTTCATCACTAACTTGATCCATTACAAAAATTGCATCTCCACTATCCTGATAAATCGGTTCAAATAAAGAAATCGGGTCTTGAATTGCGTCCAATGCAAAAACAATTTCTTCCTTTGAAATATTTAATTCATTTGATATCTCTGTTATTGTCGGCTCCTTTGAATTTTTATTTATGAGTTGATCTCTAACCTGTAATGCCTTGTAGGCTTTATCTCTAAGGGATCTGCTGACTCTTATTGCATTATTATCCCTAAGGTATCTCCTTATTTCACCAATAATCATAGGAACTGCATAGGTTGAAAATTTTACATTTTGACTTAAATCAAAATTATCAATCGCCTTAATCAATCCTATACAACCTACTTGAAATAGATCGTCTACATATTCCCCTCTATTATTAAAGCGTTGTATAACACTCAGTACTAATCTAAGATTTCCTTTGATAAATTTTTCACGGGCCTCCATATCGCCACTATGTATCAGTGGGAATAATGCCCTCATTTCTTTATTTTTTAAAACGGGTAATTTTGAGGTATTTACTCCACAGATTTCAACCTTGTTATTATACATTCCGTCATGGCCTCCTAATAAAAAAATTCCCCTTTCACAAAAATTATTGCCTAATTTTTCTCATTTAATACTTTCTAAATATTATATTATTTTGGGATATTATTCCATGGAAAAAGCATCGGTGATGCTTTTTGGTTGGTGGTTCGTAGCAAATTGAGGACATTCTTACTTAGTCATTTTTGAAGATATCAACAAAAAATTGGCTAAAAACACTTGATTTTTTATAGTTTTTTACAAACAAAAGAAGTGCCTTTGATTTGAGGCACTTCTTACATAAAGTCATAAATTATTTATTATATCATTCTGTTAATTTCTTTTTTAAGTCTAAATATTATTCTTTTCTCTAATCTAGATATATATGATTGCGATATTCCCAGCATATCTGCTACTTCCTTCTGGGTTTTTTCTTCACCATTTGATAGACCAAATCGTAGGTCCATTATTCTTTTTTCCCTGTTTGAAAGCTTCTTAAGAGCAATTTTTAAAAGCTCTCTGTCAATTTCCTCCTCTAGGTTTTTATATATAAGATCATTCTCTGTTCCTAAAATATCAGAAAGTAAGAGCTCATTACCGTCCCAGTCTATGTTTAGGGGCTCATCTATTGAAATCTCTGATTTAACTTTATTATTTCTACGGAGAAACATTAAAATTTCGTTTTCTATACATCTAGAAGCATATGTAGCAAGCTTAATTTTTTTATTAGGATCAAAGGTATTTACAGCCTTGATTAAACCAATGGTTCCAATTGATATTAAATCCTCCACACCAATAGCTGTATTCTCAAATTTCCTAGCTATATAAACAACAAGTCTAAGATTACGTTCAATAAGAGTACTCCTTACAGTCTCATCGCCATTTTGTAATTTAGTAACGAATAGTAGTTCTTCTTCTGAACTGAGGGGAGGCGGCAGTGTCTCATTTCCTCCAATATAATATACTGTATCTTCTTTAAATATATTAATTTTCTTAAGTAGTTTAAAGAAAAGAAGTTTTATTTTAATTTTCATCCTATTAATGTTAAGCATACAATTTGCCCCCTTATTTATACTAATATGTCTGGATTTAATAATGCTGTATAATCACCATTTTTAGATAATCTATTAGTACTTATCCCAATGATAATCTTTTTTATGTTCATTTCGTCTCCCTTCAACTTCAATTGTACATTGTCGGGTTTAAAGCCAATTAAAATTCCATTCTCCATGCCTAAAGAAGTAAAAGGGATTATACGGAATCTGTTCATCCAATTTGATTTCTGTATAATGGTTGCTATATTCTCAAGCCTATTAGAATTTTCTTTAATAAAGATATCTTTTATCCCATCGGGTAAAAGCTCCTCTATTGCACTGTACTCTACCACTATTACTGGAAAATTTGATATTGGGTCAGATAGAGAGTTCCCGGTATCAATCAGGGCATTTATCTCCTTCTTTTTGCAATCAAATTCAATGACTATTTCTTTATAAAAGTTTTCCTTATTAACTCTATTTTTTACAAAACCAATGCTAAGGATTATTAAAACATATGCTACAGCCACTGAATAGAACAAAGCTCTGTAGTTGAAATTATTGGAATAAAATATTCCATTACTAAGGATCGAGTTAAAGCTTGTAAAGTAGAATAAAGCAAATGCTGCGCCTCCAAAAATGAAAGATACTAAATAAAATATGCTTAAATATTTAAAGAAATCTCTAAATTTATCAGGTGTAAAGGAGATAACGATAATAAGCATTGATACTACAAATTTCATTAAAAAAGTAAGAAGAAAATGTAGAGATGGAAAAAATATGACAAAGGAATACAGTGCCCCTATTCCTGCCCCCAAAACGAGTTTAAAATATTTTTCCTGCTGCTTACAAAAATAACTAGTTATATGTAATATCAAAAAATTCATAATGAAATTTTCTAAAAACAAATATTCGGCATAAATTTCAAACATATCTTCACCTCTATGGATATTCGCTTTTATAATTTAATATTTCAAAGAAAAAATATAAAAGTCCTTATTGTTTTTTTGAAATACAAGTTAAGGTTCAAAAAGCGATTATCTTTATTGGAGACAATACTACTTAATATTTAATATTCAGTTTTAAGATGATATATGTCTATTATAATGATTAATTTTTTAAAAATATGTCACACTGTGAAGTCGAAAAAGAATTTTTATAATACAAAAATTTCTATAATAGAACAAAGATGCTAGGGGGCACTTTGTTGGTTAGTAGTTCGTAGTTCATGGTTTGCAGCATTTTAAATACACTGTTTCAGGTAATAATAAGTCCCTTATACTATAGGGTTTTCAATCTAGAAATCTAATCCAAATTTTTTGTAAGAATAAAAAACACCTCTAACTTTGGACTATTAATGTCCAAAACAGAGGTGTTTCCAATCTAAATATTTTCCCTACAGCGACTTCTCTATTTGTCTCGCTGTAAGCAAAGCTACTATACTATTCTTTGCTCTATTCTCAGTTTATCTGCAACCATTGCTATAAATTCACTATTGGTGGGCTTGCCCTTACCATTGCTTACAGTATATCCAAATAATCTGTTTATTGTATCTATTTTGCCTCTACTCCAAGCAACCTCTATGGCATGTCTTATTGCCCTTTCAACTCTACTTGGTGTAGTATTAAACTTTTCGGCTATACTAGGATAAAGCTCCTTAGTAACAGCACTTAAATATTCAATATTTTCTACTACCATCCCAATGGCTTCTCTAAGATATAAATAGCCTTTAATATGGGCTGGAACACCTATCTCGTGAATTATACTTGTAATCTCAGCTTCAACAGATGTGTTTTTCTTTTGAATACTGTCCAAACTCGAAATGCTGTACTCCTTTAATGACCTTCTTCTCTCTATACTTGTATCAACATTCCCCATTAATTGTCTAATTCTCTTTATAAAAACTTCAAAATCAAATGGCTTTACAACATAATAATCGGCACCTAGATTAATTGCTTTTTGTGTAATTCTATCTTGTCCAACAGCAGAAAGAATTATAACCTTAGGTATTTTAGGTATATTCAATAAATGCATTTTCTCAAGGACACCCAATCCGTCGAGATGAGGCATGATAATATCAAGAATTACCACGTCAGGTTTAGTTTGCGATAGAACCTCAATAGCCTCAATTCCATCCTTAGCTACCCCTACAATTTCTAAATCATCTTGTTTACTCAGGTATTCATACAAAATATCACAGAAATCTTTATTATCATCTGCGATTAAAATCTTTATTCTCTCTTTCACAAAATTACCTCCTTAAATAATATGTCTAACACGCATAAATGTTGAATTCGACATAAAGAATAAATCTCCTTCCACTTTTTAAAATTTTCCAAAAAAATATACTAAATGAGTAATCTTGTCAGTTTTAGATAAAGCGTCCAACAATTCAATATATAGATAAACTATGCTATAATGAGGGAATTTTATAATACAGTATATTTTAGTATTTTAAAAAACGACTAGGGTCCCATGACCTTAGCCGCCTGAATATCTATCCTGTATTTGCTAGTCTTTTATTTTTTGAAGACTTAATTCCTGATTCCTTTAGCATCCATTCTATAAAAATTCCATAGCCTTTAGTGGGATCATTTACAAATACATGGGTAACTGCACCAATAATCTTACCATCTTGAATAATAGGACTCCCACTCATACCTTGAACTATTCCTCCAGTTTTTTTAAGAAGCTCCTTATCCACAATTCTGACAATCATACTTTTATTGCTGAGCTTCCTCTGGAGATTGATTTTTTCTATAACAACATCATATTCCTTTATGCTATTATCGTCGGTTGTAGTCAAGATTTTGGCAGACCCTAACTTAATTTCATCTTGCATTGCAATTTCAATAGCTTCTTTGTAAATTGGATTGTTTAGTTTACTATACATTGTACCATATATTCCATAATTCGTATTTTTCTCTAGCTTTCCCAATGGATCGGTAGTCTCAAGAAAAATACCTCGTATCTCTCCTGCTTTACCTCTTTTTCCCTGCTTTATTGATACAACCTTTGATTTGAGTATTTCTCCTCTACCAATGGGGAGGATTTTTCCTGTTTCAGCGTCTGATATAGCATGGCCTAAAGCACCGTATATCTTGGATTTAGGCTCATAAAATGTTAAAGTCCCTACACCAGCTGTTTTATCTTTAACCCAAAGCCCTATCTTATAATCCTTATAATGCTTACTTTTAACAGGGTTAATAGTAAAGTTTAAGAAATTTTCATTTCTTTTTGCCTTGACCTTCAATTCCTTGCCTTTATTTTTATTAATCAGCTTGATTACATGATCTGCATCCTTTACCTTTTCTCCATCTATTTCTAATA
>JANQEZ010000436.1 GCA_028278115.1 Clostridia bacterium | reverse complement strand
AATCATGATAATTATAAGTAATGTTTCTATGCTTTAATTTTCCCTTTAAATAATTTTGTTTTTCCAATAAATCATCTATCTTGTCCTGAGGTTCCCATTGAAAAGGGGTAAAGGGTTTAGGGACAAAGGATGAAGTACTTATGGTTACCTTTAAGCCTTTTTTTCTCTTATCCTTAGGAGTATTGTAATATATGTCTACTACTTTTTTCCCTAAATCAGCAATTCCATCTAAATCTTCATATACTTCTGTTGGGAGTCCAATCATAAAGTACAGCTTAACTGTTCCCCAACCGAGTCCGAAGGCGTTTGCAGCTGCATCTATCAAGTCCTTTTCAACAACACCTTTGTTAATCACATCCCTGAGTCTCTGTGTTCCTGCCTCTGGAGCAAAGGTAAGACCAGTCTTTCTTACCTTCTGAATTTCCTCGATAAGCTTTATTGAAAAGGAATCCAGCCTTAGGGACGGCAGAGATATTCCTATTCTATTTTCCATGTGCTCGTCTATTAAACCTCTCACTACTTCATTTAGCTGTGAATAATCACTTGTACTCAAAGATGAAATTGAGATTTCTTCATAGCCAGTATTTTTAAGTAGTTTATTGGCTAATTCCAAAGCTGTCTCAGATTTTCTTTCCCTTATTGGTCTGTAGATCATCCCGGCTTGACAAAATCTACAGCCCCTAGTGCATCCTCTAAAAATCTCAATCATCGCCCTATCGTGTACAACATCTCCAAAGGGAACTATAACCTTTTCAGGAAAAAATGATTCATCTAAATTCTTTATAATTCTTTTTTTGATTTTAGAAGGGTATTCTTCCTTCTTTGGAGTAACAGCCTTTATTGTATTGTCTTCATTATACTCCACATCATAAAAGCTTGGTATGTAAACACCTTCTACTTTACTTACAGCCTCAAAAAATTTAGTCTTGGTAAAGCCTTTATTTTTTATTTCCCGGTAAATATTGCATATTTCAACTACGGACTCTTCACCTTCACCAAGCAAAATTATATCAACGATGTCGGCTATAGGCTCAGGATTATATGAACATGGTCCCCCTACAATTATAACGGGGTGAGATTCATCTCTCTCAGAGCTGCGTAGAGGGATTTTACCTAGATTTAGCATGTTCAGTATATTGCTGTAGCTCAGTTCATATTGAAGGGTAAAGCCTATAATATCCATGTCAGAAATAGAGCTATGTGTCTCAATAGTAAATAATTCACTGTCCTCAGTCCTCAATAGCTCTTCCATATCTATCCAAGGTGCAAATATCCTCTCACAATATATATCATCTATCTCATTAAGCAAATTATATATTATATGCATGCCCAAATGAGACATACCCACCTCATATATATCTGGGAATGCAAATCCAAATCTTATTGTATTTTCATTTATTTCTTTATTGAAGCTGTTTACTTCCCCACCAATATATCGACTTGGTTTTTCTACTTTATAGAGTAGTTCGTCAATTTTTTGATTCATTAATGTTCCTCCTTGAAATAATATCTTCATCATTAGTATTACATTATTGTATATTATACATGCTTTTCAAGCATAATTATTATCAATTGATTTTTGATATAGGCATTTAGTAGAGATTTTAAATTTTGCCCCTTTAACTTTTAATATATAAAGGCTGGTAATATATACATAATTATTTTAACATCTTTAAGACCTTATTAATAGGCTTGATTTTCTTAAATACCCGTTATGCTATAGTCTATATATAGTTCTGGATCAACTGCATCGTTGTCAATCCACAGCTCAAAGTGTAGATATGAATTACTCTGCTCTCCTATTTCGCCTATTCTTTCTCCTCTAATGACTCTATCATTTTCTTTAACATAAACTTTCTCTAGATTACTATAGAGGGAAAAGGTACTATCACCATGATCTATTTTAATAAATTTACCAAGGTTATCACTCTCACCAACTCTTTCGATTATTCCATCATTTACGGATTTTACAATTCTCAAATTAGTGGACTTAATATCTATTCCCCTTTGAAATGTCTGGACTTCTGTAACAGGATCATACTTCTCTCCATAGGATGATATAATTATTCCATCCATTGGTCTTGATAAGTTTAATTCCCTACCAAATCTATTAAACACAGGTACAGTATTGAGTGTATAATCCCTGAAATTGGAAGCATATTCCCTTGTTTTGTCAATGCTTTCTCTATAGTCAAATTCAGCATAAATTACTTCTCTTAAAAAGGATGAAGTGTTATTTGTAAAGGGAGTATTAATGCTTTTAAGCAATATTATAAGAAGTACTATTATTATAGATAGTAGTATTTGAGTTAAAAGCTTTCCATAGATACCAGTTCTCTTCCCTTTTCTCATACTTGGTCTATATTTGCTGTGCTTTCCATAGTTCTTCCTTTTTTTGATTACTAAATTACTTCTGTAGGATTTATCCATAATTGCCTCCTTAAGCTAAATATTTTCATCCATAGGATTCATATAGCAAGGCTTAATTTGTATCTATAGATATAAATTAAAGTCTTTACTTGAATCTCTATAGTATTAATAAAACCTTTGATTTTTCTCATCTAAAACTAGTCTAGGTTTTATCTATAATATATTTTTAAGAAGATACTTTTATTACCAATAATCATAAAGAAATGGACAAAAAAAGACTCCTAATGAGTCTTTCAGGCTGTTGACAAACCCGAATTTCTTCGTTGTTGCTTCAAGTGAGAACTCTTACGTATTTCTTTATACGCTGCGACCTCTCACTTTCAGCACGCC
>JANQEZ010000435.1 GCA_028278115.1 Clostridia bacterium | reverse complement strand
CACGAAGATTTCCTACCATACTTCCAGATATGGACATTGAAGAATCTATTGAAGTAACAAAGATATATAGTGTTACTGGCTTGCTCCCAAAAAGTTCATCATTAATGAAGACAAGACCCTTTGTATCACCCCATCATACTGCATCTAGAGTTTCTCTTATCGGAGGGGGCAAGATCCCAAAGCCAGGGGATGTTTCTCTAGCTCATCTTGGTGTTCTTTTCCTTGATGAACTCACCGAGTTTCCTAAAAATGTATTAGAAGTCCTCAGACAGCCAATGGAAGATGAAGAAGTTACTATATCTAGGGTAAATGCAACGGTAACCTATCCCTCAAAGTTTATTTTAGTTGCCAGTATGAACCCATGTCCATGCGGATACTATAATGACCCGAAAAACGAATGCGGCTGTGCACCCTATCAAGTGAAGAAGTATTTATCTAAAATATCCGGGCCCCTACTAGATAGGATAGATATGCATATAGAAGTATTTCCAGTTGAATATAAAGACCTGTCAGGAAAGACGAAAAGCAAGACATCTATAGAAATAAAGGAAAATATTGATAAAGCAAGGACTTTACAGAATAAGAGATATAAAGATGATGGGGTTAGGTGCAACTCTCAGCTTCCGCCAAAGCTTATCAAGAAGTACTGTAGGCTTGGAGCCCAGCAGAATAACCTGCTAGAGGCAGCCTTTAAAAAATTGAGGCTGAGCGCAAGGTCCTATAATAAGATAATTAAGCTAGGAAGAACGATTGCAGATTTAGACAATAGTGAAACAATTGAAGTTAGACATATATCCGAGGCAATACAGTATAGAAGCCTAGATAAAAGCTTTTGGAATATATAAAAAATATAGGAGTAGATAATGATGAATGAAAAGGACTATCTGATATGGTTAAGCTCAGTGAAGGGGATAGGCTATAAATCAATTGAAAAGCTTTTAAGATACTTTGGTTCCTATGAGGAAATATGGAATGCACATGCTAATGAAATAGAAAGTACTATTAATGTAAAAAAAGGTACTGTAGATAAGCTAATGGAAGTCAGAAATATTGATTTTATTAATGAGTATAAGAAAAAGCTAGACACAAAGGGTATAGAATGCTTGTATAAAGGAGATGAAGAATATCCCCATATGTTAAGATGTATTCCCTCTCCGCCTCATATCTTATACATGAAGGGACGCATTGATGAAACGGATCAAAAATCTATAGCAATTATAGGGTCTAGAAAATGTACTTCCTATGGAAAGAATACAGCATATAAATTTGCAAAGGAGCTGGCAGCCTATGGAATAACCATAATAAGCGGCATGGCATATGGCATTGATTCAGCCGCCCATAGAGGAGCACTGGATGGCGGAGGTAGAACCATTGCTGTATTAGGCTGTGGGGTTGATATTTGTTATCCTAAGAGTAATGTTAACTTGATGAGGGATATTATAGCAAATGGAGCAGTTATATCGGAATACAATATGGGAACAAATCCTGCTCCAGGGAACTTTCCCAGGAGAAATCGCATAATATCCGGTCTTAGCAAAGGGGTTTTAGTTGTAGAGGCAGGATTGAAAAGTGGGACCCTTATAACCGTCGATTATGCATTGGAGCAGGGTAGAGATGTATTTTCTGTTCCCGGCAATATTAACTGTGCAGTTAGTAAAGGTACAAATAAGCTGATAAAGGAAGGTGCAAAGCCTGTAACTTGTATAGAAGATATTTTAGAAGAATTTAATATAAAAAAAGATAGAAAGGAACAGATTGATAGATATCCTGATATTAGCGATTCAGAAAGGGCGGTATTAGAAATCGTTGAAAGAAAACAGCCTATACATATTGACTTAATTGGGTCATTGTTATCATTTGATGCCTGTACAGTTAATAGCATAATCACAATACTTGAAATAAAAGATTTGCTTGAGCAGCTCCCTGGAAGGATAATTATACTGAAATAAAAATGATGATTTGTATAAGTTTTATGAAGGATTAAACTTACATATAGTATGGAAAAATTTTTCATCTTAATTGCTTGACAGCACTGTAAATAGGTGATATTCTTGGAGAGAAGGTAAGTTGAAAATAAATATTTTGGAGGATTGCTTAATGAAAGGTAAAGTAAAATGGTTTAACAGCGAAAAAGGTTATGGGTTTATCACTGGAGAAGACGGAAATGATGTTTTTGTACATTATTCAGCTATTGAAGGCGCTGGATTTAAGACTTTAGATGAAGAACAAGAAGTTGAGTTTGAAGTTACCCAAGGTGACAAAGGACCTCAAGCTACTAATGTAATTAAGTTATAGTTAAAATATTATTGATATTTACATATTTTAATATTTAGACTACATTAAGCCCTGATTAAAATCAGGGCTTTTATTTAGGCATTTTTCAATAAAAGTAAAAGTCCTTTATAGAATAATATGTCTAAAGAAAATATTTGTGAGAATAATATAATTAGCTGCTAAATAACTTTAAACTAAAACACGAGGAATAATTGTACTTTTATTAAGGTAAAATTATAATAATCCTAGAAATTTATGAGTTTAATTTCCCTAATACATTGTATTTTCAAAAAATTACAAAAATGTTTTGAAATTATAGACTATTTTTGTTATAATAACTTTCATTGTAGAGTGTTTACGGAGGTGTGGAAATGGCAAGAACGCTTGTAATAGTAGAATCGCCTGCCAAAGCTAAAACAATCGGCAAATTCCTTGGGAGAAATTACAAGGTAAAAGCCTCCATTGGTCATGTTAGAGACTTGCCTAAAAGCAAATTGGGGATTGATATTGAAAATGAGTATACCCCTAAATATATAACTATCAGGGGAAAGGGTAAGATTATCAAAGAATTAAAGGCAGAGGCAAAAAAAGCAAAGAGAGTACTTTTGGCAACTGACCCTGATAGAGAAGGTGAGGCAATATCTTGGCATTTAGCGAATATACTATCAATTAATGAAGAGGATAAATGTAGAATTGAATTTAATGAAATAACATCAAAGGCAATTAAAAGTGCAGTAAAGAAACCTAGACCTATTAAAAAGAAGCTAGTCGATGCTCAACAGGCTAGGAGGATATTAGATAGGTTGGTTGGCTACAGTATAAGTCCTTTATTATGGAAGAAGATAATGAGGGGTTTAAGTGCTGGCAGGGTACAGTCTGTTGCAACTAAATTAATATGTGATAGAGAAAAAGAAATTGAAGATTTTAAGCCAGAAGAATATTGGACTATTGATTTGGAGCTAAATACTTTAGATGCTATGAAAAGCATTGAGGCAAGCTTTCACGGTATTGATGGCAAAAAAACAGAATTAAAAAATTCTGAGGAAGTAAATGCCATAATAAATAATATTAAAAATAAGCCCTTTGAAATTACCAATATAGATGAAAAATTAAGAAGAAGAAAACCCTATTCACCCTTTACAACAAGTAGCTTACAGCAGGAAGCTTCAAATAAATTTGGATACTCCACGAGAAAAACTATGATATTAGCTCAACAATTGTATGAAGGGATAGATGTTGAAGGTGAAGGGACAGTAGGTTTAATTACCTATATCAGAACAGACTCCATAAGAATTTCCGATGAAGCAAAGGCTGAAGTAAAGGACTTTATATTGAAAGAGTTTTCTGAGGAGTATTTAGGAAAAGAGGAGAAAAAATCAAAAAACAATAAGGCTTCACAGGATGCCCATGAGGCCATAAGGCCAACCTCAGCTTTAAGAAGTCCAGTTGCCATTAAGAACTCTCTTTCTAAGGACCAATTTAACCTATATAGACTAATTTGGGAGAGATTCGTTTCAAGTCAAATGGCTGATGCAACATATAGTTCACTTAACGTTGACATTGTAAGTGGGGAATACCTTTTTAAAGCCAAGGGAACCAAGCAGGAATTCGATGGTTTTCTTAAAGTATATACCTTTACTAAAATAACTGAGAAGGAAGTGTCGAAGGTTGAAGTTGGAGAAAAGCTAAAGGCTGAAAAAATTGATCCAAAGCAGCATTTTACTCAACCACCGGCAAGATATACAGAGGCATCACTTGTAAAGGAAATGGAGGAAAAGGGGATTGGAAGACCAAGTACCTATGCCCCCACTATATCCACTATACTTAGCAGAGGCTATGTTGAAAGAGAGGCTAAATCCCTTAAGCCTACTGAGCTTGGTGTTTTAATAAACGAAATATTGGAAAATAATTTTGATAAAATTGTTAATATTGATTTTACTGCCACAATGGAATCAAACCTAGATAAGGTTGAAGAGGGTGAAGTTCCTTGGATTAAAGTAATTGATGATTTCTATACACCTTTTAAGGAAATATTACAAAAGGCAGAGGAGTCAATAGAAAAAATTGACCTTACGGAGATGACGGATGAAAAGTGTCCAAAATGTGATGAGTTTTTAGCTATTAAGCATGGTAGATTTGGAAAGTTTCTTGCTTGTTCAAATTACCCAGAATGTAGCTACACTAGGTCAATTTTAAATAAAACTGGAGTGGATTGTCCAAGATGTGATGGGGACATAGTAATAAGAAGGTCTAGAAAAGGAAGAATATTTTATGGATGCAGCAATTTTCCAAATTGCAATTTTATGACCTGGAATGAACCTACAGATAAAAAATGCCCTGAATGTGAATCAATATTAGTTATCAAAAAGACTAAGAAGAAAAAAACTATACAATGCTCTAGCAAGGAATGTAAGTATAAAAAAGATATTGAGGATAATGAATAGGCTTATTACTGATGGTTAAATTGATGCAATGCTTAAAAGACGATTAAAAAGGGAACAATTAATATAGACTTTAGTGTAAATTAATGAAATAAAGTATATTTTTTTCTTGACTATATAAGAAATATTGCTAATATTATTATTAGATATAGATTTTATTTAAAAAAATATTTTAATAAAATCTAATCCCAGTAAAATCTGTTTTAAGCTGTATTTAGCATGATTAAAAGCAGTTGTTGGATTTTAAAAGACAATCTATACTCTATAGAGAATCAGAAGTAAATGTTAATTTATACATATATTAAAATAGTGTGCATATATATGTAAATTAATACAGGTGTCAGAATACTCAGTATTTTAAGAGGCTTTGATCAGTATAATTTAAATATTCTACTTAAATCTCTATATTACATAATCATTTCGTATATATCAAATACAACAAGGAGGAACATTATGGCAAATACGCTATTAGAAAAAACGAGGAGATTGAACAAAATACTTCAACAGTCTGGAAATACACCTGTTTCCTTCTCGCAGTTATGTGAAACTCTGAGTGAAATATTAGATGCAAATGTATACGTTGCAAGCGGTAAAGGTAAGGTTCTTGGTGTTAGCTTGGCAGATGCTTCAGATTGTCCGATAATTGTAGATAAAGAGAGCCAGAAAAAAAAATTCCCAGAAGAGTACAATGAGGAGCTCCTTAAGATTACTGAAACTAAATTCAATATAACAGGTGATGAGCTGCTGAAGATTTTCAAGTATGATATTGAGAGCTATAATAAGCTTGTTACAGTTGTTCCTATTAATGGAAGTGGACAAAGGCTAGGTACAATGGTTTTGGCAAGACATGAAAACAATTATGGCGATGAGGATTTAATCTTAGCTGAATACTCTGCAACTGTTGTTGGAATGGCAATTTTAAGAGCAAGAAATGAAATAATTGAAGAGGAAGCTAGGAAGAAGACAATTGTTCAAATGGCTATTGGAACCCTATCTTATTCGGAGCTAGAAGCTGTTGAACACATATTTGAAGAGTTAAACGGTTCAGAAGGACTTTTAGTAGCAAGTAAGATAGCTGACAGAGTAGGCATAACAAGATCGGTTATTGTAAATGCACTTAGAAAGTTTGAAAGTGCAGGAGTAATTGAGTCAAGATCCTTGGGAATGAAGGGTACTCATATAAAGATACTCAATGATAAACTATTAGAGGAATTAAGAAATCTTAAGAAATAGCAACCAAGCAGGTTGCTTGAGAAAGCCACTTTAAAAGAGTGGCTTTCAGGCTGTTGACAAACCCGAATTTCTTCGTTGTTGCCTCAAGTGAGAACTCTTACGTATTTCTTTATACGCTGCGACCTCTCACTTTCAGCACGCC
>JANQEZ010000433.1 GCA_028278115.1 Clostridia bacterium | reverse complement strand
AACAGATTTGACCCAGGTATGCTATATTATATGCCCCAAACCTGGACCAGTGATAACACAGATGCCATAGAAAGGTTAAAAATACAATATGGTACATCTATGGTATATCCATTATCCTCGTCAGCAGCCCACGTATCAGCAGTACCCAATCATCAGGTGAGAAGAACAACACCTCTTGAAACACGATTTTCAGTCTCTATTTTTGGAATGCTGGGATATGAGCTTGATTTAAATAAGCTTTCCCAGGATGAACTTCTTAAAATTAAAGAGCAGGTGAAGTTTTATAAAGAATACAGGGGATTAATACAAAATGGAAAATTTTACAGGATAATTTCCCCCTATAATTCAAACAGAGCAGCTTGGATGGTGGTATCTGAGGATTGTAAGGAAGCTGCTTTAGGATACTATAAAATACTATCCCAGCCAAACCCATCCTTTGAGAGAATTAAACTCAAGGGTCTTGACACTGAGCTGTGCTATAAGATAAATGGATATGAGTCAGTGTTTAATGGAGATGAGTTAATGAATGTTGGATTGCTGCTGAATCCAGAATATATGGGAACTGTATTTACTGAGAATACTAACTTTATAGGAGATTTTGGAGCAAGGATTTTTAAGATAAAGGCTATTGATTAAGGCAAATAAATATAAGTGGGGGGAGTCATATGTACTTAGGTGTAGACTATTATCCAGAGCATTGGGAAATAGATATGATTGATGAAGATATTAAGGGCATGAAGAATATGGGTGTCAATATCGTCAGAATTGGTGAATTCGCATGGCACCTTATGGAAAAAAAAGAAGGAGAATTTGATTTTTCATTCTTTGATATGGTGATTGAGAAGCTGAAATCCCAGGATATACAGGTAATGTTTGGTACTCCAACAGCCACATTCCCTGCATGGCTTGTAAAAAAACATCCTTCAATCCTGTCTAAGGACGAAAACTTACAAAGCCGAGTATTTGGAGGGAGAAGACAATATTGCTATAACTCTGAGGTCTATAAGGAGTACAGCAGTAAAATAGTTACTAAATTAATTCACCATTATAGAGACGAAAAGGCCATTATATCATGGCAAATAGATAATGAATTTGGCCATGAGGGCAGTGATATGTGTTTTTGTGAAAACTGTCAAGAGAAATTTCAGATGTTCTTAAGTGAAAAATATAAGGACATAGAAGAAATTAATAAGGTTTATGGAACTATTTTTTGGGGTCAGACCTATAATGATTTTAGTGAAATACCTACTCCCCTAAAGACAATAACCACCCATAATCCCTCCTTGCAATTGGACTGGGCTAGGTTTAAATCCCATTCACTAAACAATTTTTCCAAGGAACAGATTAAGCTTGTTAGGGGACTAAAGGGAGGACATCAGACTATTACAACCAATGTAGCCGGTGGATTTTTTAATAAATGGTTTGACCATGAGGAAAATGTAAAGGATTTAGACTTTGTATCCTATGATAACTATCCCGTCTGGGGAGGCTTAAAGGAACCTCTGCCCAGGGCAGAGATAGCCATGAATCTAGATTTTATCAGAGGCTTGCAGGATAAGAATTTTTGGATAGTAGAGCAGCTAATGGGAGCCCAGGGACATACGGTAATAGGCTATCTTCCTAGACCAAACCAAGCAAAGATGTGGTCCTATCAGGCATTTGCCCATGGATGCACAAATATGCTTTACTTTAGATGGAGGGGCATGACAAGGGGGGCAGAACAGTTCTGTTTTGGAATATTGGACCACGACAATAGATGTGGAAGAAAATATAATGAAGTTAAGTCCTTTATAGATGAGATTTCCGATAATGAAGAAGTTTTTGACTCAGAGATAAAATCAGAAATTGCAGTTCTATACGACTACGATAATATATGGTCATGGAAATTCCAGCCCCAAAGCATAGGCTTCGATTTCAATAAGGAGTTAATGAGGCTATATACACCCTTTTATAATTTAAATACAAACATAGATGTAATACCTGCTGCGAGAGATTTTACAAAATACAAAATTTTATTAATACCAGCTCTTCAAATTATTGATAGGGAATTAGGCAGTCGTCTAGAGAGCTTCGCAGACCAAGGAGGAGTAATTGTATTCACATTTAGGGCCGGCATTAAGGATAAAAGCAATAATATCAATTTTAAAGAAATTATTCCCTGCAGTGTAAGGACAATGGCTGGAATTGAAATAAGTGAAATAGAATCACTTCAGCCGGGACAGGAAGTAGATATAGTGGGTCAGGGACCATTTAAAGGCAGGATAGGAAAATGTGAAGTATGGAGGGATTTAATCCTTGCAACCGATGCCAAGACCCTTTACAAATACAATGATAAAATATATGGAAATAAAGCCTGTATAACTGTAAATAAGGATGGTGACGGAGAAGTGTATTATATTGGCGGTGGAATAAATATAGATATCATTCAGGAGATAGCTGAGGATATTGTAGTCTAAAATAAAATACGACATATAAAGAGTGAAAAAGGACTTGAAGTATATGTTCGTGACGTTAAGGGCGAAGAATATCTTATACTTACCAATCATACCCATGAGATCAAGAGATTTAAAGATATAGATATAGGGCCATATGGCAGTAAGGTTTTACTTAAAGATAAAGGGTTTTAAGTATATAAAAATCAAGAACTAAAAAATGTTCTTGATTTCAGGCTGTTGACAAACCCGAATTTCTTCGTTGTTGCCTCAAGTGAGAACTCTTACGTATTTCTTTATACGCTGCGACCTCTCACTTTCAGCACGCC
>JANQEZ010000432.1 GCA_028278115.1 Clostridia bacterium | reverse complement strand
GGCGTGCTGAAAGTGAGAGGTCGCAGCGTATAAAGAAATACGTAAGAGTTCTCACTTGAGGCAACAACGAAGAAATTCGGGTTTGTCAACAGCCTGAAGATAGTGAAATTCACTATCTTTTGGTTTTAGAGCTGAGGAGGTTAAAGTAATGGATTTAAGCTTTGTAATAAAGTATAGAATGTTTTATATAGAAGGAGTACAAAATACAGTTCTGATTGCATTGTTATCGGTTTTTTTTGGACTTGTTTTAGGAATAGTATTGTGTTTAATGAAGATATCAAAAAATAAGCTTTTAAATTCTGTTTCTACAGCATATATAGAGTTTTTTAGAGGTACGCCGCTGCTTGTTCAAGTGTATATAATTTATTACGGATTAAATATTGACTTACCAAAGTTTTTTGCTGGAACCCTTGCTCTGTCATTGAATAGTGGAGCCTACGTGGCAGAAATTATAAGAAGTGGAATTCAATCCATAGATAAAGGTCAAATGGAGGCTTCTAGGTCATTAGGAATGACCTATGGAATGTCCATGAGATATATTATCATTCCACAAGCCTTCAAAAATGTTCTTCCAGCTTTAGTAAATGAATTTATTGTAGTAATAAAGGAATCAGCAATAGTTTCAGTAATTGGAATTCGTGAGCTAATGTATAATGCCCATACAATTAAAGGCAATACCTTTAATCCATTACCGCCATTATTTGTGGCCGCTATAATATATTTTATACTGACATTTAGTCTCTCTAAAGGAATATCGAAGCTTGAAAGGAGGTTGAGGGCCGGTGATCAAAGCATATAATCTCAACAAAACATTTGGAGAATTACATGTTCTAAGGGGAATTGATGCCCATATAAAAAAGGGAGAAGTAGTCGTTGTAATAGGTCCAAGCGGGTCCGGTAAAAGCACTCTTTTAAGATGCTTAAACCTTTTAGAGCTTCCTACCAGTGGAGAAATCGTATTTGAAGATAAAACCATAACCGATGAAAATAACGATATTAATAAAACAAGACAAAAAATGGGGATGGTATTTCAACAGTTCAATCTTTTCCCCCATATGAATGTTCTTGACAATATAACTCTGGCTCCAGTTAAAGTGAAAAATATTACAGCGAAGGATGCTGAAGAAATCGCTATTAGATTATTAAAGAGAATTGGATTAGAAGATAAGGCATATGCTTATCCCAGTCAGCTTTCTGGAGGTCAAAAGCAGAGAATAGCCATAGCCAGGGCATTGGCAATGTCTCCAGATGTAATGCTCTTTGACGAACCAACCTCAGCCCTTGACCCAGAGATGGTTGGAGAAGTATTAGATGTTATGAAGGAATTGGCATCAGAAGGTATGACAATGATTGTTGTTACCCATGAAATGGGCTTTGCCAGGGAAGTTGGGGACAGAGTTCTATTCATGGATGAGGGGATTGTTGTTGAAGAAGGAACTCCAGATGAAATTTTTACAAAACCCAAAGAAGATAGAACAAAAGGTTTTCTAGCTAAAGTTCTGTAGGCGCTTAGTGTTTATGGTTCGTGGTTAGTGGTTCGTAGTTCGTAGAAAATGAGTTTTCAAAAAGAACTACGAAGATATTTTATGGAAATATCTTCATAATCTAAAAAAATCCAGGAGCAACCTGGATTTTTTAATATGTATTGCTTAAAAGAATGACACAAAGTGCCACGAACTACGAACCACTAACCACGAACCACTAACTCACAAAGTGTCCTTAGACACTTTTAAATTACAACCTACTACTACTTCTCAAAACACTCTTAATCTTATGCTCCACCATCTTTCTAATTGCATCCCTGCCTTCGCCTAAGTATTTTCTGGGATCAAATACGGCTGGATTTTCGACTAAGTACTTTCTAATGGCGGCTGTCATTGCAAGTCTAAGATCAGTATCAATATTTATTTTGCAAATCCCCAGCTTAGCTGCTCTGCTCAGCATGTCTTCAGGAACTCCCTTTGCACCTGGGATATTTCCTCCAAATGAATTACAAGCCTCAACAAATTCAGGAATAACAGTTGAAGCTCCGTGGAGCACAAGGGGATAATTGGGAAGCAGATTGCTTATTTTTTCAAGTCTAGCGAAGTCTAGCATAGGCTCGCCTTTAAACTTGTATGCCCCGTGGCTTGTACCGATGGCTATAGCCAGTGAATCTACACCTGTTCTTTCAACAAACTCAACAGCTTCATCAGGGTCTGTAAATGTTGCATCCTTTAGACTGACATTTACATCATCTTCAATTCCTGCAAGTTTACCAAGCTCAGCCTCTACTACAACTCCTCTTTCATGGGCATAGTCAACTACTTTTTTTGTCAGCTCAATATTTTTTTCAAATGGATGCTTTGAACCATCAATCATAACGGAAGTAAAACCATCATCTATACACTGCTTACATATTTCAAAATCTTCACCATGGTCTAGATGAAGAACTACATCTAGACCTGTATCGTCAATGGCAGCTTCAACTAGTTTCTTTAAATATGCAGGTCGTGCATATTTTCTAGCCCCAGCAGATACCTGTAGAATCAATGGTGATTTTTCCTTCTGTGCAGCTTCAACTATTCCTTGGATAATCTCCATATTGTTTACATTGAAAGCACCAATTGCATATTTACCTTCATAGGCTTTTTTAAACATTTCTTTAGAAGTAATTAATGCCATACTATAACCTCCTATGTGAAAAATAGTATAATACTTTACGAATCTTTTCAGAAGTATTATATAATAATAAAGATTAAAATACTACCCTATATACACATTTGCTCTGAAAAAAGTTATGTTATTTATTTAACTTGATACAAGCTAATTTAGAATTACGATAATATCTTTAGCTATTATTTGATATTATATGTATAATAATATGGTATATAGAATGCATTATAAATCTGCATTTTGATTTTTTGAATTGCCAAAGCTTCTAGGAAATTCGAGAAATCAAAATGCAAGAGATTTATGCAATTCTATATAGAATGAATTATAAACCTGCATGCTTTAACAAGGAGGTCTAGGAATGAAAAAGATAAGACTAGATAAAATACTTGGAAATATGGGATATGGAAGCAGAAAAGAGCTGAAAAAGATAATTAAATATGGATATGTAAAAGTGGATGGGAAAATTGTTTCAAAGAGCTCAATACAAGTTAATCCCCATGAAAGTATTATAGAGATTAATGGAGAAAGAGTTGAATATAAAGAATATATTTATATTATGATGAATAAGCCTCAAGATGTAATTTCTGCTACATATGATAATAGACATGAGACGGTGATTGATTTGCTAGAAGAAAAATATCTGGTCTTTGAACCCTTCCCTATGGGAAGATTAGATATTGATACAGAGGGAATGCTTATAATCACAAACGACGGAAAGTTATCCCACGAGATTCTTTCTCCCAAAAAACACATTCCTAAAACATACTATGCCCATGTAGATGGTAGAATTGATGAAAAGGATATAAAGGCATTTAAAGAAGGGATAACTTTAGATGATGGATATAAAGCTAAGCCAGCCCAGCTAATTATTAAGGAAAGAGGAGAAGTTTCTAAGGCTGAATTGACAATATATGAAGGGAAGTTCCATCAAGTTAAGAGGATGTTTGAAGCGAGAAACAAGAAGGTGACATACCTTAAAAGAATAGCAATGGGCAATCTCAAATTAGACGAAGGATTAAAGCTCGGAGAGTATAGGGAGCTGACAGATGAAGAACTGGATATTTTAAGGCAGAGCATGTTAAAGTGATTTAGTTGCAAGTTCTAAGTTCCAAGTTGCAAGTATTAGGGTCTTCCTAATAAGGCTTCTAGGCAAGAACAAATGCCTCTGGCTACCAGTTAAAATCCTCCCTAAAATTTAACTGGTAATAGTTTCAATTTGTCCTCTAACTGTTTATTTTCATCTGTTTCAGCTATGTAATTTCTTTAAGAAAATCTTTGAGTTCCTTAGCAATAAAAAAAGCCCAATTCCTATTTAAACTAGAAATTGGGCTTAGTATATAGATTTACCTAAAATACATATATTTAGTTTAGTTAATATTTTTAACTCCCGTAATAATTGAAATTATTTGATCTAAAGAACTAGTGGATTTTATAGTAAAATTGCCAAATCGCAGCTTTGGAGCTAGATTTAGTTCTTCTACTCTATTAATAAATTCACTTCTGTCATTGATTAAGCCTTTATCAAGCAATATTTTGGCGATACCAACACCTGTAGTTCCCTTGGGAATCTCAACTTTTACATCTTTGGCTTCCAAATTAATGACTTCAATATCCGTATTTGTCTTTGTAGGCTCTTCAGAGGCAGTGTTATTATTATCTGTAGAATTTTCTGCCCCATTCTTTTCAAGCTTTAGGGTATTATCATTTACTACTTCGTTTTGTGCAGTTACACTGCTAAGTATAGGTATACTCATAGCTCCAGAAAGCTTCCAAGTTATAACTAATACCATAATCAATATAATAGATAGACTTAGGAAGGTATCACTGAGATCGTAAAAAAAATCCTTTAGCTTTTCTAGCACTGAAAATCAACTCCTAAACTAATTGTTTAAACTAGGCATTACTGCTATAAGAGATTAAAAAACTTCAAAGGAAAAAAGTATGTACAATTTTCCTTAAAAAGTATTTTAAACTTTGTTCTATTAGTACTTGTCCTAGTAAATAAAGCATAACATAAAAACCATTTGACTTTCAATAGCTCAAATGGCTTAATTTATTAAGTTGTATCCCTATATAATTGGAAATTAAAACCCATAGTAATAATAAGAAGTCAAAAGTACCTGTAATCTTTCAGAATTTCCGTAAATAATACATTTTAAAGATAAATTTCTTGAAGGGATACAGGAAAATTAATAGAATAATTTTAAGTAAGAAGAAAGACTATGTAAAAATATTTGAAACTTAATAAAAAGTTACCTTCTAAGAGAACAGGAGAGGCTAAGATGCTTTAAAATCAAGTTTTTTATATGCACTAGGGGGAAAGGTGATGGAGGATTTCAAGCTATTAAAGAATAAAGATATAGATATTGTAATGAATTATTTAGAGAAAAATCATTTTGAAAATACATTTATTATAGGTAATGTTGAAAAACATGGGCTAAATAATGATATACTCCTCAAAAAAAGTGGGGACTATTACGGATACTTTAATAAAAGTGAGCTCAGAGGAGTTTTTTCATTTATAAATATGGGAAGTTTTTTTTGTCACTACGAAGACGATGGGATTTTAAATAAAATTATACTTCTTAAAACTATAAAGAAATACAGACCTAAACACATGCTTGGAATGAAAAAAATTATACATCCTCTATTGCAAAAGTTTGAAAGAATATTCAATTGGTATACCTATGATTATTATGACTATATGTTTTTAAAAAAAGAAAATTTTAAATACTTTTCAACAGATAAAGAAATTATAAAGGCTAAAGATTTTGACTTTTCCAAATCCATTGACTTCCTCATAGAGGTTGAAAAAGCCTTTGATAGGAAACCTAAAACCGTAAATCAACTTAAAAATTCCGTATATGAGAGAACTGGAGAGGAAGAATATTTGTATCTAATAGATAGAGGAGATGTGATTTCTCAAGCTGTTATCAAAACCACTACATCAAGGATAAATCAAATTGAGGGAGTATATACATTGCCTAAATATAGAGGAAATGGATTTGCAAGGGCTGTAGCTTCTAAGCTTTCAAAAAATATTATTGAACGAGGGAAAATTCCAGCCCTAATAGTTTCAAAATCTAACCCTTCAGCTAAAAAAGCCTATGAGAGCATAGGCTTTGAACACTACGACGATTATATAATGAGCGAAATACAAGTTAGATAATCAAAAACATATACTTAAGAGAATGACCCTAAACTTGTATCTCGTATCTTGTATCTTGCACCTGACCAAACAGACTTGACTTATAAGAATACGAAAGCGGTGAACTATTTGAGAGAAATAATTATAGGAGATAACGAAGAAAAACAAAGATTAGATAGGTTTTTATTGAAGTATTTAAACAACTCTACTAGAACCAATATCTATAAATTATTGAGAAAAAAAATTATTAAGGTTAATGGAAAAAGAGAGAAGGAAAATTATTTTTTGCAAAAAAATGATAAAATTGAAATATTCCTATCAGAAAAGTCCTTTGATAAATTGATAAAAAAGGATAGTAATGGATTTATAGAAAATGTAAATTTGGATATTGTCTATGAAGATGACCAGCTGCTTATCGTCAACAAGCCAAAGGGACTGTTAACCCATCCAGATAAAAGTGAGTACAGAAAAACATTATCGACTAGAGTACAGTCTTACCTTAAGAGCCTTCAGACTAGGACATTTAAACCTGCGTCAATAAATAGATTAGATCAAAATACCAGCGGGTTGGTAATTTTCTGTAAAACCTACGATGCTTTGAAGTTATATAACGAATTGATGAGAAATAGAGAAATAAAGAAGTACTATCTTTGTATAGTTCATGGAAGAGTAGATAAATCCGGTGAAATAAAGGGTTATCTAACAAAGGATTCTAGAAAAAATCTTGTAGATATAAGGGAGAAAAACTATAATGGTAAAGGCCAATTTATTCATACAAGGTATAAGCCATTGGATTACTATGGAAATTTTACTCTCCTAGAAGTGGAAATTCTTACAGGAAGAGCACATCAAATAAGGGCATCCCTTAGCAAAATTAATCATCCTATTATTGGAGATACCAAGTATGGAGGGAAAAAGATAGGAAATATCACAACCCAAGTACTTCACGCATATAAATTGATTATTGGAGATAGGGTTTTCGTCAAGGAAAGTGATGAGATAGAAAGAATTATTAACGAGTTATAGTAAAATTAACTATAATAATTATTAGTAGAAAAAAGTTGAGACTTGGCAAAGAGAAATTTGACAGCTCTTTGCTTTTTAGAAGGGAATGACCATTCAATTGATTAAATCTTATGATGTAATTGTAAAGTTAATAGATAGATATGACTATGGAGGAGCATTAGAAATACTTTTAGAAAAAGGGCTTGAAAATGTAGATGCAGCTATAGTAATAAGGTCATGCAAATATGCAGTTAATTTTGACTTTCAGACTGCCTATAATATAATTATGAGTTTACCCGATGAAAAGAAAAATGATCCCATTGTAAGTAAGCTGGCTAAAAATCTTAAGTCCTTGATTGAGGGAGATCCCAATGCTATGTTTTCTGAACTAGTTGAAAATATTAAATTTCAACTGGTCAACGAGGAATATATAGATTTTCTTGGTAGAGTATATAGATTTAAAGAGGCAATTTATAAATATATTTTTGTTAAAGAACATATAAATAGAACAAGATTCTCTTTTTTAATTGACGCCATGTCAAAGAAAAGAATACTTAAAATCCTTAGAAAGAAGTATAAAATTTTCAATTCAAATCTTATTTATGGAATAAGTGCCTATGTCAACAAGTATCTAAAAGATAAAAAGAGCTGTATAGAGGTTGTTAGGTTATTAAACTCTGAGAAAATGACTAGATTAATTGAATTGAGAAATAGCTCTATCGTTGGGCACGGATTTAGAGGTGTGAGTAGAGAGGATATTGCAAAGGCATATGGAAATCCATATAATGTAATAGATGATTTTAAATTTTGCCTAAAACAGCTAGATATTATAATAGAAACCTATAAATACAGCAGAGTTAATGACTTTTTGAAAAAAGAATTATTTTGTATTAATTATGATAATAATAATCCTATGAATATAGATGTTGTACATAAAACCCATTAATGCTACAATATACTAGTAGGTGTTGAAGGAGAGATGTAATTGTGGTTAAAGAAATATTTGAATGGGTTAAAACAATTGTAATTGCTGTTGTCATAGCTTTAGTAATAACAAAATTTGTACAACCAACCTTGGTCAAAGGTCATTCTATGTATCCTACATTGGAACCTAATAACTATCTAATTATTAACAAAATTCCATATATGATGCGTGAGCCAGAAAGAGGCGACATTGTTGTTTTTAAATCAGAACTGAAAACAACAAACGGTAAGGAAAAAGACCTCATAAAACGTGTAATAGCCGTTGAGGGAGATAAAATAGAAGTAAGAAACGGTAAAATATTTATCAACGGAAAGCAGATGGAAGAAGAATACATAAATGGAGATTTTACATCTGGAGATTTAGAGATTACTATACCAAAGCATCATGTATTTGTTATGGGAGATAATAGGCAAAACAGCCTAGATAGTAGAGACTCAAAAGTAGGACCTATAGATATTGACAATATTAGAGGGAAGGTATTAGTTCGATTATTTCCCTTTGACGAAATAGGAGCTGTAGATTAAAGCAAAAACTAGACAAAAACTAGAGATTTTTCTCTAGTTTTTTGTTTATTTTTTAAAAAAATGTAAATCCTATTATTGTGAAACATTTCTTAAAAAAATTTTAAAAAAAGGAATGCTTCAACAGCCTTGAGTTTTATTGATATTTAATAAACTTAATTTAATATGAATAAGGAGGAGCGTTATGAAAGTAAAAGATTTGATGACCACAAATGTTACTACAGCCGATCTTAATTCCTCAATATCAGAAGTAGCTCAAAGCATGAAAAGTTTAGACGTTGGCTCAATTCCCATATGTGATAACAATAAACATGTAATTGGGATAGTTACCGATAGAGACATAGTTTTAAGATCAGTAGCTGAGGGAAACAGTGCAAAGGATACAAAGGCCCAGGAAGTAATGACAACTCATATAGTATCTGTTTCACCTGACACCGACGTTCACGAGGCAGCCAATATTATGGCTCAGCATCAGATAAGAAGACTTCCAGTTGTAGACAATGGCAAATTAGTTGGAATAGTAGCAATTGGAGATTTTGCAACTCAGAACATCTATGTAAATGAGGCAGGAGACGCATTGAGTGATATTTCTAAACCTGGCTCAAGAATGCAATAGAAATATTAAGATTACAAAAAGTTCCTGTGATGCAGGGACTTTTTAGTTTTTATTCTGTATAAAGTGGTATATAT
>JANQEZ010000288.1 GCA_028278115.1 Clostridia bacterium | reverse complement strand
ATTCCAGTCAAAAGTTTAATTTATACACATCAAAAATCCCCAGAATCATCGGATATTTTGATATGTATAAATTAACATTTACTTTGGATTCTCTATAATAAGGGTTTCCTGTTTGAAAATGCAATATCATAAAAATAAAGAATTATATATTTTCTCCTAGTCCTTAATAATATCCTTGTGCGTGCATTGCTTCTGCAACCTTTAAGAATCCAGCTATGTTAGAACCAGCAACTAAGTTATATCCAAATCCGTATTCCTCAGCAGCCTTCATAGCATTGTCATGGATGCTAATCATAATTTGATGTAATTTAGCGTCAACTTCTTCTCTAGTCCATGATAATCTCATGCTGTTTTGAGACATTTCAAGGGCTGAAGTAGCAACACCACCTGCATTTGCTGCCTTAGCAGGTCCTACAATCACTCCATGCTCTAAGAAATATTCAACTGCTTCGTTTGTACAGGGCATGTTAGCACCTTCAGCAACGTATTTAACTCCGTTTTCTACTATTTTCTTAGCATGCTCTATATTAATATCATTTTGGATAGCACATGGCATTACTATGTCAACATTAACTCCCCAAGGCTTTTCTCCAGCTACGAATTCTACTCCATATTTATCTGCATAGTCTTTAACTCTAGCACCCTTGTTTTCATTTAACATTTCCACTAAATAATCTATCTTCTCTCCAGTTATTCCCTCTGGATCATATATATATCCATCTGGTCCTGAGAGTGTAACTACCTTACCACCTAATTCAGAAATCTTTTGGCATGCTCCCCAAGCAACGTTACCGAAGCCTGATAAAGCAACTGTTTTTCCTTCAAAAGTTTCTCCTTCATGCTTTAACATCTCTTGACAGAAGTATGTTACACCAAAGCCTGTAGCTTCTGGTCTAATTAAACTACCACCATAAGTTAAGCCCTTACCTGTAAGAACACCATTTTCAAATGCTCCTCTAATTCTTCTATATTGTCCATATAAATATCCTATTTCTTTTCCGCCAACACCAATATCTCCTGCAGGGACATCAACATCTGGTCCAATATGTCTATAAAGCTCAGTCATGAAGCTTTGGCAGAATCTCATGATTTCACCATCAGATTTTCCTCTTGCATCGAAATCAGAACCACCTTTACCTCCACCTATTGGCAGTCCAGTTAATGAGTTTTTGAATATTTGCTCGAATCCTAAGAACTTGATGATTCCAACATAAACAGACGGATGGAATCTTAAACCGCCCTTGTAAGGCCCGATTGCTCCATTGAATTGTACTCTCATTCCTCGGTTAACTTGTACTTTACCATTATCATCAACCCACGGTACTCTGAACAGTATTTGTCTTTCTGGCTCAACCATTCTTTCCAAAAGATTAGCATCCATATACTCTGGGTGCTTTTCCAAAACTGGAGCCAATGATACTAATACCTCTTCAACTGCCTGTAAAAATTCTGGTTCACTTGAATTTCTTTGCTTTACTTTCGCTAAAACTCCATTAATGTACTCCTGAGCCTTCATAGTTTTTTGTGTCATTGCAAGAAACCTCCTTATAATTTTCAATATTACTTTTTTCAATAAAATCTTTATGTAATAAATTTTATCGAAAAGGATAGCATAGTCTATAATTATTATTATCAAATTCCATACTATTATGTTTTTTACCCATTTTATTCATTATCTTGTTATATTTTTTGTTAAAATAATAACTTGAGTAAATTTTCAGAAAAGTCCGGAATTTGACGGGAAAAGGTTTTCCCATTTCACAAATAAAAAAAATCCATTGCTTTTTACAATGGAATTATAACACATAGGTGAAAATTTGTAAATACATTGTTATTAATTTATCAATATTTTATTTTTAATCCCTTTATACTAATATTTACTGCTAAAATATTTAATGAAGTCATGGCTTCTACTTCTATTTTTACTAATTTTTGAAGTGATGTTATAATTTCTGGAATTTTAAATCCGTATTCTAGTATAAGATCAATATTGATGGTAATTCCAGAAGGATAATTAATTATCTTAATTTTATTTATTCTATAGATACTTTTAATATCCCTTGCAACATGATTTACCATTTGAGCTATAGCTCTATCATATATGGTGAATTTACCCATGTAGCTAAAGGTAGGTCTTACAACAGATTTTTCTGATATCTGAAGAGTATTATCCTTTTTTCTCCTAAATATCTTGAGTCTGTCGACAAAATATCCTGAGAAATCCTTCTTAAGTTCAAAGGTAGGCACTGGTATTACATGCTTTCCTTGTCTTTGCCTGGACTCCGTAGCTATTCTTATCTCTTCTTTAGTGGCTATTTGGTCTATATATACTATCTCTTGTATAGGCTCTATTTGCAGATTTTTTACTATCCGATTAACCATCTTAACGGAAGTCCCTAGTATTAAAATGCTGTCGGGTCCATGCTCTGCTATTTTCTGTACTACATCTTGCCTATGCTTCTTTTGCATAAATAATGCTCTTTTAACTGCTGCTATTGTAGTTTTTTCTCTTTTTGCAGATTTCCCAGCTATTATTTTACTTCCTTTAATAAAAAGTCCATCATCTATTATATAATTTATTTCTTTTTCATAGGCAAGAGTTAAAGCTCTATAGCTTTTTCCTGTACCACTTTTTCCCACCAAAGCAACTACTCTCATTGATTGCCTCCTATTTTGATAAAAGCGTCTAGCGACGCTTTTTAGTTGCAAGTTCTAAGTTCCAAGTTACAAGTATTAGGGTCTTCCTCCTAAGTACTATTTAGGGATATTATTGCAAAAAATTTTTAATTTATACTTTGTAATAAGTGTATAACACTGTAGGTTTAATTTCACTGTTTTGCTGTTAGTTGTCAGCAGTTAGCTATACACAATTGATTTCTTTTTTATTATCTCATAAATCCTTTTCTTTGTTAATGTAAATTATACCCTTATTCTCTATACTTTAAAAAAGTTCCAAGTTGCAAGTTCCAAGTTGTAAGTATTAGGGTCTTTCTAATAGGTTTTAGGAGAATATAATTTGAGCCTAATATTTTACTATTTATTACTTTAAATTTAAAGGGCTAAAGGAGATTATCTCATTATGCAGCTTTTTTAAGTTAAAATTATGCAATTTCCTCATCTAATTGAAATACAATGATAATCATTATACTTTAGATATTTTTTTGTTTTTTTGCTTTATTAATATTGTTTATTCTGTCTGCTTTACTGTATAATTCAAATTGTAATATTTATGAATTTAAAAGGAGGTTTTTACAATGGCATTTGTAATTAAAGAAACTTGTATTTGCTGTGGAGTTTGTGAGCCAGAATGTCCAGTTAACGTTATCACTGCAGGAGATGACATATATGAAATCGAAGCTGATGGTTGTATAGACTGTGGAGCTTGTGCTAATGTATGTCCTGTAGATGCTCCTCAACCAGAGTAGTAATTACATAAGTAGACTAATAAAAGATTAAGCCTGTGCTTAATCTTTTTTACGTTCCAGAGCTTTGGGTCAATTCTTTTTTAGTCGGTTACATTGTTACACTTTCTATGGTATTAACTTTTAGGTCAGTTACTTTTTAAGATTTTTTGTACTAGACCTTTAAAACACCTATGTTATTTTTTGGTTAATCTTGCTTAAGAATTTCAGAATTGCTTTTTCTTCATTAAGGGTTATATCATTTAGAATAAAGTCTAAAAGCTCACTCTGCTCTTTTAATATTTTATTATGAACTTCTTCACCTTCTTTTGTAAGTATAACCATACTTACTCTCTTGTCTTCCTTTGCCTTCTCTTTCTTTATATATCCGCTTGCCACTAGCTTATTTATGATGGAAGTTATTAATCCTCTATCTATTTCAGTCTCTTTAACAAGGCTGTAGATTGATTTTACATTATTGGTTCCTATATTTTTTAATACAAGTATATCCAACAGGGATAAGTCCTCATTCTTTTTGCCTATCTTGAAACCCTTTTTATCTATTATTAGAAGCTTATTAACTATTTTTTCAATCATTTTATTTATTTCATTATAATAATTTGCCACCATACCACCTACTGATAATTATTTTCACTTATTATAACAAAAAGAAGAAAAATCGGCAAATACCGATTTTCTGTTTTGCTATAATCTCTGTTAAGCTTCAGTTTAATACTAAGCTTAAGTATTAGAGTACAATTTTAGACTTCTTAACCTTTTTAATGTGTCATTATTACGACTTCATCTATTACTCCCTACAGGTTTGACCCTAAACAGCTCAACCTTAACCTTAAACTCAACCTCGACTACATAGGATTCCCTATAGCTTACATGCTTCTTGACGCTACAACATCTACTCCAGTACCTAATATATTTTCTACGATGACTTCGCCTACTGAAATCGGTGATTTTATTTCTATGGAATTTATTACCTCCATACACTTAATAACCTTATGCTTTGGTATAGCCTCCTTGGTTTTTACGGGCAGCCTATTGAGCAGTGCATCCTTTATCTTTACAGTTGTTGTCAGAACTCTTATAGGATTAGTTAATTCCTTTATACCGTATTCTTTTCCCCTTAGACATTTATTTTCAGTCACATTATAAACACCGTCGTTTTTTAAAACCTTTATATGACATCCCAATGGACAAACAATACATATCATTTCTTTAGCCTTCATCTATGCACCCTCCTCTACTAGTGAGATTGTAATCTCAGCATGCTTAGAATCCATCAAGTCTTCCTTCTTAATTTTTACGGCTTCCATTTCTCCCGGAGCCAAATGTCTCTTTTTCATTCTTTTTATTTCCTTACCGTCAATACTTATAACCATATTCATATTGTGATAGACATTATCTACCCTCATAAATAGGTCTAGGGTTTTATCAATATTTTCAGGTCTAACTTTTTGGGGAACTATATAGCTGATGCCTTTTCCAGGCTTTGTCTCAGTAATTGAACCCTCGGATTGAATTTGATTTTTAATATACTTTGCTGCATTTTTCCCTGCTCTTCTGCTTTCCTCTGTAACAAAATCTACTAGGTCATGGACATGCACAACGTTACCACAGGCAAATATTCCCTCAATACTTGTTTCCATGGCCTCATTAACCACTGGTCCTGAGGTTATCGGGTCCATTTTTATACCTACATTTTCAGAAATTTCATTTTCAGGAATCAGTCCTACCGATAATAATAAGGTATCGCACTCATAGTACTTTTCGGTCCCTTTAATGGGTCTTTTATTTTCATCTACCTTTGCTATTACAACGCCTTCCACTCTATCCTTACCCTTTATTTCAATTACGGTATGACTAAGGAGCAGGGGTATATCATAGTCATCAAGACATTGCACTATGTTTCTAGTAAGTCCTCCTGAGAAAGGCATGAGCTCTGCTACTGCTAAAACCTTAGCTCCTTCAAGTGTCATTCTTCTAGCCATAATGAGGCCTATATCTCCAGATCCCAATATAACTACTTTTTTCCCTACCATATAGCCTTCCATGTTTACAAACCTTTGGGCAGTTCCTGCTGTAAAGACTCCGGCAGGTCTTGTTCCAGAAATATTTATTGCTCCTCTGGTTCTTTCCCTGCACCCCATAGCTAAAACTATTGCCCTTGCCTTTATAATCATGAAACCATCTTCTGTGTTGATTGCATTAACTAATCTATCTTCCCTAATATTAAGAACCATAGTATCCAATTTATATTCAATCCCTAATTTTTGGAGCTCAACAATGAACTTCTCTGCATATTCAGGTCCCGTTAACTCTTCCTTAAATATATGAAGACCAAATCCATTATGGATACATTGCTGTAGAATACCTCCTAGCTCTCTATCCCTCTCTATCACAAGTATGCTATCTACACCATTCTTCTTGGCTTCTATTGCTGCAGCTAATCCTGCAGGTCCTCCACCTATTACAACGATATCATATGCAAGCATAGTTTCACCTCCTTTTATTTTCTACTAAGCTTGATTTTGCTTTGTTTCTCCTGTTAATATATATGAATCACTACTATCCTTCACAATTTCCTTTATATCTTTTCCAAGCTCTCTTGCAAGTATCTCCATAACCCTTGGTCCGCAAAAGCCCCCTTGACATCTTCCCATACCTGGTCTAGCCCTTCTCTTTACTGCATCTACTGTTCTTGCTCCACCATGTCTATTTATTGCATCTACGATTTCTCCTTCTGTAATGTTTTCACATCTACATATAATTCTTCCATATCTTGAATCTTTTTTGATTAGCTCTGATTTTTTTTCATCATCTAATTCCATAAATCTAATAACAGGTCTTCTAGTAGGGTTAAAATCCTGTTTTTCCTCTAGATTTCCTATAATTTCCTTAAGGATATCTATTGTATATTCAGCAATTGCTGGTGCAGCAGATAATCCCGGGGATTCAATTCCCGCAACATTTATAAAGCCTTTAGCCTGGCTTGCTTCCTCTATAATAAAATCCTCTGTACTTGGTCTTGCTCTAAGACCTGAGAAGCTTGTTATGGTGGTGTAAAATGGTATTTTAGTCGTTATTTTCTTAGAAACCTGTCTAATCATATGGATTCTGTCACTTGTAGTGGCTGTATCTTCTTTATCATCTATGTCCTCTGCGTCTGGGCCAACTAATAGATTTCCATGTACTGTAGGTGTAACCAAAGTACCCTTACCTAGTTTAGTTGGAGCTTGAAAAATAACATGTTTGATAATATTTCCTGCACTTTTATCCAGTATATTGTACTGCCCTCTTCTTGGATAAATTTCAAAGTCCTTTGACGAAACCATTTCATTTATCTCTGCAGCATAAACTCCAGCACAGTTAATAACATATTTTGTGTCTATAGCTTCACTTCCAAGGCTTAAACGATATCCATCCTCTATTTTCTCAATATCCGTTACTTTGCTTTCTAATCTGATTTTAGCACCGTTGTCTGCAGCATTTTCAGCCAGTGCAACTGCCAATTCCCAAGGACTGACTATTGCAGCCGTTGGAGCATATAAGGCACCTATAACTTCTTCACTAATATTTTCTTCTTTTTCTCTAACTTCCTCACCATCTAAAATTTTTATATCAGGAATACCATTTTCAATTCCCCTTTTATAAAGCTCCTTTACACTTTCCATCTCTTCTTCATTTGTTGCAATAACTAGTGAGCCTATTCTCTTTAGAGGTACATCAAGCTCCTGACAGACCTTATCAAACATTGGATTACCCTTTAAATTTAATTTAGCCTTAAGAGTTCCCGGCTTTGCATCGTATCCTGCGTGAATAATTGCACTATTAGCCTTCGTTGTGCCATTGGCTATATCTGTATCCTTTTCTATTAAGACTATATTTAAGTCATACCTAGATAATTCCCTTACTATAAAAGCTCCTATTATACCAGCACCGATTACAGCTACATCATACATGGGTAGTACCTCCTTCTTTTAGTACAAATACGCCTAGCGACGCTTTGAAAGTTATCAGCTTTTAGTTGTTTTATTTATGGTATCTAAAATATTTACTTCAATTACTTTGCTATAAATCATAATCTCAGTAAGTAGTAGAAATGCAGTCATAAATAAATTGTATAAGCATCAAAAAAGCCACACAAGCTAGATCTACTGTATTTATAGATCTAGTCGCATGGCTCTCCTAATCTCACGCCTCAAATTATTTAGCTTAATTATAATATATCATTTTGTTGATTTTTTGTAAAGCTCCTGCTCCCTCTATACTTTGGTATTATAGGTGGGTGAGCTGGGCAACCTTTAGTTTTTTAAGCTTCTTCCCACTCACAAGCTCTCTTAACTGCTTTCTTCCATCCAGCATATTTCTTTTCTCTAGCCTCTGTAGCCATGTCTGGATCAAAATGCTTATCTACTGCCCATTTCTTTGCTATCTCTTCTTTGCTTTCCCAGAATCCTACTGCAAGCCCTGCTAGGTATGCTGCTCCTAGTGCTGTAGTCTCTGCTACAACTGGTCTATCTACTGGTACTCCCAGTACATCTGATTGGAACTGCATTAAGAAGTTGTTTGCTACTGCTCCTCCGTCTACCTTTAGTGATTGTAGATTTATTCCTGAATCCTCCTGCATTGCTTCTAATACGTCTCTAGTCTGATATGCTATTGACTCAAGAGTTGCTCTTATCAGGTGATTTCTATTTGCTCCTCTTGTAAGTCCTACCACTGTTCCCCTTGCATACATATCCCAATATGGTGCTCCTAGCCCTACAAATGCAGGTACTACATATACTCCATTTGTATCCTCTACCTGGGTTGCAAAGTACTCACTATCCTTTGCATTATCTATAAGCTTAAGCTCGTCACGAAGCCATTGTACTGATGCTCCGGCTACGAATATACTTCCTTCAAGGGCATATTCTACTTTACCATCTACTCCCCATGCTATTGTTGTCAGTAGTCCATTATTTGACGGTACCATTTCTTCTCCTGTGTTCATTAGCATGAAGCAGCCTGTTCCATATGTGTTCTTAGCCATACCAGGGTCATAGCATGCTTGACCGAATAATGCTGCCTGCTGGTCCCCTGCTATTCCTGCTATTGGTATTTCTGCTCCTCCAAAGGTCTTTGAATCTGTTGTTCCATATACTTCACTTGACTGCTTAACCTCTGGAAGCATTGCTGCAGGTATTCCTAGCTCCTTAAGGATTTTTTCATCCCATTTAAGGTCCTTTATATTATACAGCATTGTTCTAGATGCATTTGTATAGTCTGTTACATGTACTCTACCCCTTGTAAGGTTCCAGATAAGCCATGTATCTATGTTTCCAAATAACAGCTCTCCATTCTCAGCCTTTTCTCTAGCACCCTCTACATTATCTAATATCCACTTAACTTTAGTTCCTGAGAAATAAGCATCTACTACAAGTCCTGTGCTCTTTCTGATATAGCTTTCAAGTCCTTTTTCCTTTAAGTCATCACATATACCTGCTGTTCTTCTACACTGCCATACGATTGCATTGTATACAGGCTTTCCAGTGTTCTTATCCCATACTACCGTCGTCTCTCTTTGGTTTGTTATACCTATTGCCGCTATTTCTTCTGGTCTTACACCCGCTGTTTCTAAAACCTCTCTAGCTACTCCACTTTGACTTCCCCATATTTCCATTGCATCATGCTCTACCCAGCCTGCCTTTGGGTATATCTGTGTAAACTCTTTTTGGCTTGTTCTAACTATTTCACCCTCATGATTGAATATTATTGCCCTTGAGCTTGTGGTTCCTTGGTCTAATGCTAATATATACTTCTTAGTCATTTTTTCGTCCCCCTAATCTATATTTATTTTAAATTTTTAATTATCCTAAAAATGAAAGTATTAATCCACCTAATGTTCCACCTATAAGTGCAAAAATAACGTTTATAAAGCCTTTCCCTATATCGTCACCTGAAGCCGCAGAGGCTACAAATAGTCCTGCTGCCGCTGCCCATGCCATATCTATCCATGCAGAGCCTGACTGTACCATAAGTCCCACGCCATGATTTAGGGTCCAAGCAGTACCTACTATAAAACCAGCAGCCATCCATCCACCTACAGCTCCCCAAGAATCACACATTTTCCCCCAAAGTAATCTAATTAAAAATGGGAATATAAATGCACCAGCAAATGTAGTAATCATATTAGCAAAAGTCATCTGTCTATTGCTCCCCTCTAAAATATTTTTCTAAGTTTTTAGGCCTGGGCCTTTTCCTTTTGAGCTAAATATACTTCAAGCTTATAAGCTGCAAATCCGCCTACTATACCACCAATTATTACAACTACTAAAGTTGGTACAGATGCAATACCAGCTTCTATTCCGTTTTCAAATACACCTCTCATGGTACCAGCCATACCTATACCTAGAGCCATATCAACCCATGCTCCGTCGTTGTTATGAATTCCAACATAATGGTTTAAAAACCACATTGTTCCGATAATAATAAATCCAGCAAACCATCCCCCGCCAATACCATAAGCTGTAACAAATTCACCCCATACGCTCATTACAAACATACCTGCAATTGCTGTTCCTAAAATAGTCCCTAAATGCTTCATTTTTTCCCTCCTAGCTTTTTTGTCTTACTTTTTTTAGCATGTATATCTCTTTTGCTTATTTAACCACCTCCTAAAGGCTAAAATTCTAAACAAATTACAGAGCTTAAAGTTTTGTTATTTTTTGTCAAAACGTTTTCCTATTGCTTAAAAAATTACATTTCCCAAATCTCTTTTTTACTTGTTGAAATGCCTACAGCTCCTGCCTTAAGACATTGTATTACATCTTCTTTGTCACTTATTAAACCACCGGCAATTACAGGTATTTTTGTTCTGCTGTAAACCTTCTTAATTATTTTAGGCATTATTCCCGGCATAATCTCTATAGCATCTGGTCTTGTTGAGTAAACAGAGTTTATTCCCGTTTCAAGGGATAATGAATCCAGCATAAAAAGTCTTTGTATAGCAAATATATTCATGCTCTTGGCTTTTTTTATAAGGTTACTCTTTGTGGTAATAATTCCATCGGGCTTTATTTTTTGACTAATATATTTGAGGGCAACTGTATCCCTTGAAAAACCATCTATTAAATCAATATGGGCATAAATATCCATATCGGCTTTTTTAACTTTATCAACTATTTCCTTTAAATTAAATATGCTGCCTGTAAGCAGGAAAATAATCTCACAGGGAGATTTTATGGCAAAGTCAAGTTTTTCTAGATTATTGACTGCTGCAATAATAGGATTGTCTTCTATCCTGTGTTTAAATCTTTTATCCAATAACATCACTCCAATATTATGATACATACAGATTAATATATGAATACCCAAAACCAAAGCTTTATCCAATTGCTACCTTTAATTATACATTAAAAAACCACACGAAGCTAACCTTATCTTAAGGTTTACTCGTGCGGCTCTCCGTCTCTCCAGCCAATATATATGTTTAATTAATTGTACAATATATAATATAATCAGTCAATAGTGTATTTTCAAAATTTTCTTTCTATGTAGCAATAAAAGTAGAGCTCTTACAATTTTTTACCAATTGAAGAGATTGCATAATTACCATTCTAAAAAACTTACTACTTACTTAATCCTCCTCTCATCAATATAATTTCTTTCTTTTTAAATTTAATTTTCTGTATATTGCAAATGAATATTGCACAAATTTCACTATCCAATATTACAAGGAGGGTCTTAAGACTCATCATAAATCCTAAAATTTCATATTTTTCTTGTAGGTTTTAGTAGTTTTCTGTAGTCATTAGTGTAATATTAAATTATTATAAATTTAAAAATAGCACAATATGGCATATATACTATACAATCATATTATATACTGAATTTTCTTTATATTGAAGCCTGTCTCCTTGACTTACTCATCGAAATGTCCTATAATTGTAATTAATTTACTGATGACATTCATAATTCTGACTTAGTAGAATTGCATGATTATATAATCTCTTCTAAACATTTTTGATGATAATTATGTAGTTTGCTCAACTATAGATACACGCTTTTAAGCCTTCATTAATTTTTCAAAGAAAACAATGAATACTTGTACATTTTTTCTTTGGAAATATTAAATTATAAAAGCGTATATCCATAATAAAACTTAACAAATGAGTAAGTTTTTATTATACGCTCTATTAATGGCTTCTATGTAACCCATAGCAGCTAAGCTAGTGGAACCCAGTATAATATTTTCACATTTTTTTGTTATGCCATAGTATGTGAATCTAGTTATCTGGGACTTTATCGTTTTTGTTATATAGTGGTGTTATATCTATTTAATTTGTTTAATACCCTTTTATAAAATCATTGTAGAGATTTTAGTAAAGCTATTAATTTGTATAGGACAAAGACTACTAGGGTGTGGAGTGTTTGATACTTATAAATTAACTTCTACTATATTTGATACTGATAAAAGGGTTTAAAAAATAAATTTTTAAGGGGGAAATTTAATGAAAAGAACATTATCATTTTTACTGATAATGGTACTAGCAGTATCATTAGTATTAGCAGGATGTGGTCAGCCTGCAACGGATCAACCAGCTAATGACGGTGCTCAAAATTCTGGTGGTACCCTTGAGTTGGCATTTGCAACTGGTGGTACTTCAGGTACTTATTACCCACTTGGTGGCGCAATAGCGAATGTTTGGAATAATAAAGTTGAAGGCGTTAACGTTACAATTCAGCCTGCAGGAGCTTCTGTTGAAAATATAAACAGAGTTTCAGGTGGAGAAGTAGATATAGTTCTTGCTATGAACAACATAGCTGACGATGCTTTTAATGGCACTGGAAAAAGCTTTAGTGAGCCTCTTAAGAACTTCAAGGCAGTTGGAGTTGTATACCCAGAGGTTATGCATGTTGTAACTACTCAAGCTTCAGGAATCACTTCAATCGCTGACTTAAAGGGTAAAGCAATCAATCCTGGTCCTCCGGGAAGTGGTACTTATGTAACTGCAATGAAAATCTTAGAAGCTTATGGTATTGGTCCAGAGGATTATAATTCTAAGCCTGGCAGTTTCTCTGATGCAGTTGCTGGATTAAAAGATGGTAATATAGATGCTGCATTTGCAGTACTTTCTTTCCCAGCATCAGCAGTTAAGGAAATAGCTACAACTAATCCTGTTAGAATCCTTGAAATGGATGGAGCTGAATTTGATAGAGTTAAAGAATTAGTTCCATTTGCTGCTAAGTTCCCAATCAAGGGCGGAGAATATAATGGACAAGATACAGATGCTACAACAGTAACTCTTCAAGCTGTAATGTATGTAAAGGAAGATTTACCTGAGGATTTAGTATACGAATTAACTAAGATTATGTATGAAAATACTGAAGAAATATCTGAAGGTCATGCAAGAGGAAAGCAAATCAGTCTTGAAAATGCTATAAGTGGTGTTACTACACCTATTCACCCTGGAGCACAAAAATATTACGACGAAAAGGGAATTAAGTAAACTAAAGATAGACCGAGATAGTTTATCCTATCTCGGTTTTTTTTAAAGTCACATGAAAAAATCGACCTTAGCAATCATATGTATTGTTATTATACTTTCAATACTTTTATTTTATAGAGTTACCTTACTCCAGGTATATGTAGCAGATAAAGGTCAACAATTTAATGATATTTTATTGCAAGCTCCAATTAAATCCGGTGAAAAATTTTCTGTAAAGTGGATACATTCTGTAAGCCTTAGACCGGTTATTGAAACCTATAAAGTTGAAAACGATTTAAATATTTCTATATATGAAATGATATTCGACTCCTTTAGTGCTAATTTACCATCTAGTCCCGACTATAACACTATTTGGGAGTATAATGAAGACCATATTCGTGTTTATAATTATGATGTCATATTTGATGCCGTTCCCATAGTCATTGGAAAGGTTGTAGCAAATCATACATTGTGCGTAAGGGATAACGTTATTCCTCTAAGGGATATTTATAAACCTGGGGGATTTGTGAAAATAAGAGCAGTAAAGAAAAGCTTAATAAAATATATTGTTGAGGAGGCATTCTTTTAAATGAGTGTAAATAATCTAAAGCCGACACTTGATGAAGAAAAACAACAAGAGCTCATGGCAAAATATGATAGAGAATTTACCTATAGAAGATTAACTGGGCTTTTAGGTAAAATTGTTTTTGTAGTAGCGGTGATTTGGAGTTTATGGCAGCTTTATACTGCTACCTTTGGACTTGAGCCTCCTACTATTCAAAGAGGAGTTCACGTAGGCTTTGCCCTTGTCTTAGTATATTTGCTTTATCCACTTAGAACAAGTGATAAGTCAAATAAGGTTAAGTGGTATGACTTTGCCCTGCTTGCTGCTTCTATTGTAGTTGTAGGCTATCATGTAGTTAATTTTGAGGATTTATTGTTTAGAGCCGGTGCCTACACCCAGACCGATATGATTATCTCAATCATTGCTCTTATATTAGTAGTTGAAGCAACAAGAAGGGTAGCTGGTCCGGTTTTAATAACTGTTTCTGGGGCATTTTTACTCTATGCTTTCTTTGGAAATTTTGTGCCGGGATACTTTTCCCACGCTGGATATAGTCTACAGAGAATATCCACCTATGCATGGATCAGTACTGAATCTATCCTTGGTACTCCAATAATGGTTTCTTCTACCTTCATATTCCTATTCTTATTATTTGCTACTTATTTAAAAATGACAGGAATAGGTGATTGGTTAACCGACTTAGCCCTTGCCATAGCAGGTCACACAACTGGTGGTCCAGCTAAGGCTGCAATCGTTGCAAGTGCATCTCAAGGAACTATTTCCGGTAGTTCCGTTGCCAATACCGTTGGTACGGGGTCTGTTACTATACCCCTTATGAAAAGTATTGGATATAGGTCTGAGTTTGCAGGAGCGGTAGAGGCGGCAGCTTCTACAGGTGGACAGCTAATGCCGCCTGTTATGGGGGCAGCAGCATTTATTATGACTGAATTTACAGATTTACCCTACGTTACAATCGCTTTAGCAGCTTCTATACCTGCACTGCTGTACTTTACAGGTATATTTATAATGGTTCATTTAGAGGCTAAAAAGAACGGTCTTGAGGGTATACCAAAGAGTCAACTTCCAAAGGCTAAAAAGCTTTTAAAGGAAAAATGGTTCTTAAGTATTCCAATTTTCATCATCGTTGGTCGTCTTGTTATCGGTAGAACTCCTATGAATGCAGCAATATGGGGTATCGGTTCTTCTATAATTATTGGTTTTATAAATTCCTTTGTGGACAAGGATCAGCAATTTGGTATAAAGGAAGTTATAAAGGGATTAGAGGAAGGTGCAAGGAGTGCACTTCCTGTTGTAATGGCATGTGCTAGTGCCGGTATAATCGTTGGTGTTGTAACCTTAACTGGGCTAGGCATAAAGCTTTCTCATGGTATAGTATTGCTTTCAGGAGGAAATGTATATCTTACAATGTTCCTGACTATGATTGCATCAATTATTTTAGGTATGGGTATGCCTACCACTGCTAACTATATAGTTCAGGCAACCATTGCAGCACCTGCACTAATAAGAGTTGGAGTTCCTGTAATAGCAGCTCACCTTTTCGTATTCTACTTTGGTATAGTAGCTGATATAACTCCTCCTGTTGCACTTGCAGCCTTTGCAGGTTCAGGTATAGCAGGCTCTAATCCATTTAAAACAGGTGTTGAAGCTTCTAAGCTGGCCTTTGCAGCATACCTTGTTCCTTATATATTTGCTACCTCTCCTGTGCTAGTTCTGCATGAGGTAAGCAATCCTCTTGTAGTAATTTTAGCTCTGGCTACTGCCTTAATCGGTATGTTTGGTATAGCTGGCGGAGTTAGTGGTTATTTCGTAAAACCTTCAAAGTCCTGGGAAAGACTTGTACTATTTGGTTCGGGCTTAATGCTTGTTAATCCAAGCTATCTAACAAGCGGTATAGGTCTTGTGCTGCTGGGAACTGTGTATATATTACAACGTTCAAGTTTGAAAAAGTCTGCATAGATTATAACAAAGACGTCTGGCGACGTCTTTGTAGTTGCAAGTTACAAGTTGCAAGTTACAAGTATTAGGGTCTTTCTGATAGGTCTTTTTTTGAAAGCATCTGTGATCATAAATTAAGATTTATCTATAATTAAATATCTTTTTTAAAAACCACCAGCAAAAGCACTGGTGGTTTTTAATATACATAAAAAAAGAATCCTTTTTTGTCAAAAGAATTCTTCAATATTCTAAATACAATAGCTTTATTTATTTTTAGCTCTGCATTCACTTTTCCATGTTTCATATCTTTCATAGGTGGACTTAACTGAAACACAGATGGCTTTTTGGGATAGTCCGTGGAATCTGTGTTGAATTTTTTGAACCAAACTATCTATTCCTTCTTCATGGAGGTTATGTCCTACGATAATCTCCTTTAGAAACCTTTTAGCTTCGTCGGTAATCAGAGTGCAGCTTGTATCTTCAATAATACCTGTTTTGGTATTTATAACTAATCCAACTCCCACGACACTAAGCAGCTTTGCAGCGGAAATAGTACTGGGAAGCTTAGAATAGGAAATAAAATAAACCGAATCATCACTATATACCTTTTCCATATTTCCCTCCATAAAAGCTTTATTCATCATTAGATTTATACAGGTAAGTAAGGGTTAATAAGCTCTCAACTAAATGTACATTTTCGACTATTACATCCTCTGGAACCCTTAGATCAGTAGGTGCAAAATTCCAGATTGCCTTGATGCCGCTTTCCACTAGCTTATCTGCAACCTCCTGAGCACTATCCTTATTTGTACATAGAATCGCTATATCAATTGCATTTTCCTTTATAAAGACATCAATATGATCCATATCCTTTATTTCAATATCTCTAATTTTAATACCAAAAAGCTTTGGATTTATATCAAACAATGCCTTTACTTCAAAGCCAACTTTATCAAAATTTGTGTAATTAGCAAGTGCTTGCCCTAGATTACCCGCTCCAACAATTATAGTATTGTATGCCTTATCTAGCCCAAGAATTTTACCGATTTCATAAAAAAGCTCTTCTACGTTATAGCCATAACCTTGCTGCCCGAATCCACCAAAATTATTTAAATCTTGTCTTATCTGAGATGCTGTAAATCCTATGATGTCACTGAGTTCTTTTGATGAAATCCTCTTTATGTCTTTGTCTAACAATTCCTTTAAATACCTATGGTATTTAGGCAATCTTCTTATAACAGCCATTGATATTCTCGATTTCTCACTCATATTCAACAAACTCCCATTTTATAGTCATACTACATTAAATTTTAGGATGAATTTTCCTGAAATAATAAGAGCCTCTACATTCTTTAAGTGAAATTATTACTCTTTAAAGTAGTATTACTATATCAACTTTTATAGAAATTATATCATTTCACGAATTTTTTGTCAATTTATTGTCAATATCCTAACAATTTATAATTGCTTTATGAAGATTTTCTATCTATATATAGTATTTTCACATAATATAGTATACCATATATATTGTTCAATTTGGAGATGTTTTAGCTATGTTTCTTCAAATTGAATTTAAATTATTTTAATAGGTATAAAACTTTATTATTGCATCATTGGTCTTAATTTTGTGTATGGTTTAAGTTCTACTATATAAATCTTTTATAGGATTTAAGTAGAGACTTTAATCCTATATATGATAAAATATTATTTGAGAAAAATGCAGGACTTATTCATAGATGTGTGACCCTGAAAGTTTGCTTTCTTTATTTTACTGTGAGCTGTCAGCCATTAGCCAAATTAAGCATTGTAGTTTTGCTTAAGAAGTATTTCAAAAAAGGTTAAGTCTCTAAGTCATATATATATAGATATACGCTTTTATAATTTAATATTTTCAAAGAAAAAAATGTAGAAGCATTCATTGTTTTCTTTGAAAATTTAATTAAGGTTTAAAAGCCTTTATCTATACTGCAATAATTGTTTTGTGTTTTAATCTAGAAATTTATTGTATACATAAGAAACCTGGAGGTTTTATAATGATAGCAATGTCGTGTAATAATATTAGCAAATCATTTGGGGTAGATTTAATATTAAGTGATATTTCATTTACTATAAGCATTGGTGATAAAGTGGGTCTAATAGGTAAAAATGGTACGGGTAAGTCCACCCTTTTTAAGATTCTTACTAATCAAATGCCCTATGATGAAGGGAATATATATATATCAAAAAACTTGAATATTGGTTATTTAAAACAAGAGCTGCACTTCGATAGTGATAAAATAATTTTTGAAGAATGTCTAGAGGTTTTTAGCTATCTGATTGAGATGGAAGAAGAAATAAGAAGCTTAGAAAAACGAATTGCCAATTATAAAGATCATGAAAGCCCTGAATTTTTAAAGCTTATGGGTCAATACTCTAGACTTCTTGATGAATTTAATAATCAGAATGGATATGGGTATAAAAGCGAAATCAGAGGTGTTCTAAAGGGATTAGGTTTTTTTGAAGATGATTTTGAAAAGCCTATATATACTCTAAGTGGTGGTCAAAAATCTAGATTAAATATTGCAAAGCTTTTACTTAAAAAGCCCAATATCCTTTTGCTTGATGAACCTACTAATCATTTGGATATTGAGGCCATTAACTGGCTTGAAGGCTTTCTTAAAAATTATCCGGGAACTATATTAATTATTTCCCATGATAGATATTTTTTAGATCAAATAGTTGATAAAATTTTTGAGATCGAAAATAAGAGTATGCTTCAGTTTGAGGGTAGTTATTCAAAATATGTAAGCTTTAAAAAGAGTTTATATGACCAACAGATGAAGAAATACGCAGAGCAGCAAAGAGAAATTGTTAAACAAGAGGAGCTTATTAGACGATTTAAGCAGCATGGTACTGAAAAGCTTGCAAAACGTGCTAAAAGTAGAGAAAAACTTCTTGAAAGAATGGAAGTAGTCGATAAGCCTATTCTCAATAATAAGAAGACAAAGATTAAATTAGAAGCAAGAATTAAAAGTGGTAGAGAAGTTTTAAAGGTACATAATCTATCAAAATCCTTTGAGGATCATAACCTGTTTTCAAATCTCAATTTTGATATATATAGATCTGAAAGAGTTGCTTTAATTGGCCCAAATGGAATTGGCAAGACCACCTTATTTAAAATTCTTCTAGATAAGCTTGACTATAATAGTGGTTCTATTACAGTTGGTCATAATGTTTTCATGGGATACTATGATCAAGAACAAGAAAATTTAAATTCTGATAATACACTTGTTGATGAAATATGTAGTGCAAACCCTAAGCTATCTATTCCAGAAACTAGAAGTCTTTTAGCCTCATTCTTATTTGTAGGTGATGATGTTTTTAAGGAGATAGATAATTTAAGTGGTGGTGAGCGAAGTCGTCTATCACTTTTAAAATTAATGCTTTCTAAATCAAATTTTTTATTGCTTGATGAACCAACAAACCATTTAGACTTACCTTCTAAGGAAGTTTTAGAGGACGCTCTTTTGGAGTACGATGGAACTATTTTTACGATTTCCCATGATAGATATTTTTTAAATAAAGTATCTACTAAAATCTTAGAAATATCTTCTGATGAAATCAAGGAATATTTGGGTAACTATGACTATTATATAGAGAAGAAAAATGAAGTTCAAAGTATTAATAATGACGAGATTCCTCAAACTATAACTAAGACTAAGCTAAAGGAAGAACGAAAGCGAAAGAAGCTAGAGGAAGCTGAAAGGAAAAAGGAAAGACAGCTGCTAAAGGATTTAGAAGAGAATATCTCTAAGCTTGAGTCTAAATTAAGCGAGCTAGAGCTATTAATGTGTGACGAAAAAATTTATGCTGATTCTGAGAAAAGTAAAGAGGTAAGTGAAGAATACGAATCCATCAAGGCTGAGCTTGAAAAATTTTATGGTCTATGGGAAGAAAAAATATAAATTTTTTCCTAGACAATTACTAAAATTTAAGTATAATAATAGTAGATTCTTAATAAGATAAGTTAAGAAGATAAACTATTTGAGAGGAATATTTTAAGAGGAGGAATACATATGGCTTTTGATAAGGTTAAGGAGATAATTATCGAACAATTAGGATTAGATGAAGATATTTCTATTTCACTTGAAACTTCTCTAATGAACGATCTTGAAGCTGATTCATTAGATGCTGTAGAAGTTATTATGGCTATTGAAGACGAGTTTGATATTGAAATCCCTGACGAAGATGCTGAAGATTTCAAAAATATCGGTGATATAGTTAAATATGTAGAAGCAAGAATATAGTCTGGAATTTTTCCAGACTTTTTTATTGCATAAAAACTCAAATATTTTTGCAAGAAATTGTATAGCTGAAGCAGCACAAAGGCGTCTGGCAACGCATTTGAATTGCAAGTATTAGGGTCTTTCTAATAAAAATTGATATCCTAGATTTCTCCATTTCCCGGGAAATTTTGTCTTTTATCATTCCTTTTTATCTTTTTTCGACGACTAATTTCATCAAAACTAATATTATGTACACCAAAAAAAGTTGTCATATTTTATTGAATACCATCATATATATTTGACAAGCCCTATTGTGCACACCTGTATCCACAATTTTTCCACATTATACACATAATAATCCACAGCTTTTTTCTATGTTTTTGAATTGTTATTATATATATCCACATTATCCACATCTTTATCCACATAACCCATGTTAGTTGTTTATAAGTTATTAAAACTCGATTAAAGTTTACATAATCGAGTTTGTGCA
>JANQEZ010000194.1 GCA_028278115.1 Clostridia bacterium | reverse complement strand
AACGCCTTTGTCTTACAAGGAGAGATCATTGATGAATCGTATAAAAGTTGATAGAGATTTATGTATGGCCTGTCTGAACTGTGTTCTAGGCTGTATGGCCGAGCACAATGAAAAGGGCAAAAGCATATATGATTTAGATTTAGAGGATTTTGCTAATGAAGGTAGAAATCATATCGAGCTTGACAGAAATAAATGTCCTACTCCTATCATGTGCAGACATTGCAGCGAGCCAGAATGTGTATATACATGTATGAGTGGTGCAATGACAAAGGATAAAGATACAGAAATGGTTTTATATGATGAGGAGAAATGTTCCTCATGTTTTATGTGTGTTATGGCATGTCCCTATGGGGTATTGAAATCCGACGAGGTGGAGAAAAGAGTTGTTCTAAAATGCGATATGTGTAATGGAAGAGAAATACCAAGATGTGTAGAAAATTGCCCAACGGGATGTTTAACGTTTGAGGGGGTTAAAAAGATATGAAATATTTAATTTTAGGAGCCAGTGCATCGGGTGTAAATTGTGCTAAAACTATTAGAGAGCTAGACCCTCATGGAGAAATTACAATGGTATCAAAGGATAAAAACATTTATTCAAGATGCATGCTTCATCATGTAATTGGAGGGATAAAAAATATTCAGGAGATAAATTTTGTAGAAGAAGAATTTTCAGAAAATTACAAAATAAATTGGGTAAAAAATACTGCTGCCATACAGCTTAATATTCAGGAAAAAATGGTTATGATAGAGGATAATAGGCAGATAGAGTATGATAAGCTACTTATTGCTACGGGAGCTTCTTCATTTATACCACCAGTAAAAAATCTCAGAGAAGGAAAAGGTATTCATGGACTTAGAAATATTGAGGATGCATTTACCATAAAGGAAGAGGCGAAAAATGTAAAGAATGTTGCTGTACTGGGGGCAGGACTTGTAGGTATTGATGCTGCAATTGGACTATCAGAGCTGGACTTAAATATTTCAGTAATAGAAATGGCCGACAGGATACTTCCCCTACAGCTTGATAGAAAGGCATCTGCAAGATATGAGAAGCTTTTTCAAAAAGAGGACATGAGAATATATACCTGTGTAAAAGCAGAGGAAGTCATGTTAGATGAGGATAATAGGGTAAAGGGTATAAGATTAAGCGATGGAAGGCTTATAGAGTGTGAAATGGTTGTAGTAGCAACGGGTGTAAGACCAAATATAAGCTTTATAATGGATAAAACAATAGAGTTAGATAGAGGAATTGTTATAAATAATAAATGTGAAACCAATATTAAGGATATATATGCCGCTGGAGATGTGACTGGTAAGAGTCCTATATGGCCCCTTGCGGTTAAACAAGGAATTGTAGCCGCATATAACATGACTGGAAGTAATAAGGCTTTGGATGACTTATTTAGCTTAAGAAATTCAATGAACTTCCTAGAGCTTCAGACGGTTTCATTAGGGATAATTGAAGCACCCGATGAAAGCTACAATACTTCAATCGAAGAATATGGAGATAACTATAAAAAGATAATCCACAAAGATGGTATTATAAAAGGAGCTATCATACAGGGAGATATTTCCTACTGTGGAGTACTAACTCACTTAATAAAAAATGAAATCAATATTTCAAATATAAATAAAGATATTTTTGATATATCTTATTCGGATTTCTTTGGAGTAAAGGAAGATGGGGAATATGAGTATATTGTATAAATATAATAATCTGGGAAGCACAACTAGCTGTGCTTCTTTTTTATTTCTAAAGAACTCAAACATTTGCAAGTAAAATACTTGGCTCAAATTATCTTCCTCTAAAACTTATTAGAAAGACCCTAATACTTGCAGCTTGCAGCTTGGAACTTGCAACTTAGAACTTACAACTAAAGCATTCCACTAGACGCCTTTGTCCCTTTGGTTTCTATAATTATGGAATCTCTATATGCCATTTCTTAAAAAAATTAAAAATTAGGTCTAAATATATATAAACTAGAACTTACAATTATAAAAAAATGTATTATAATAAATATAGGATAATTTGAAGTATTTTGTATTTTTATAGATTTTATTGAAAAATAAAGGAAAGCTGGGGATGAATAATTTTATATATGGATATACGCTTTTATAATTAATTGATGTTTAAAAGCCTTTATCTTTATTAGACAATAATAGAATTTAAGGAGCAGGTGATGTATATGGGTAAAACTAAAGAACAAGCTGTAGAAGCACTTAAGGGATTAGCAGGAGAAATTGTTACTTTATTGGAAAAAAATAATGTGGGGATAGGAGTAACAAAGGATAAGAAATTTGTGCTGGTAGATGGCGATACTGGTGTATGCATGGAGCTAGAAAAGTAAATCAATATGATTTCTTTAAAATATAAAAAATAAAATTATATAGGATTTAAGTAGAGAGCTTAGCCTATGACCATCAAAAGCTCCTAGAAATACTGAGGACTTGGTGACTATGTGTTAAGCTCTACTGTGAATAAAAAATTCCTCCTTGAGGAGTTTTTTTAGTGCTAAGGAGCTCAAGCATTTTTTGCAAGAAACTGCATAGCTGAAATAGAGGAAAATAAAGAGTTAGAGGGGAAATCGAAACTATTACCAGTTAAATTTTTGTAAGGATTTTAATCCATTATCAGAGGCTTATGTTTTTGAACAGTAATATATTTTATGACCTCATAGAATAACCATAAATTCCCCACTACGCACCAAAGACTATTTATTTGCATAAATATAATAATTTATGTAAATAGCTTATAATAATCGGTGGTATACTAATAGTTGTATGGCTATATAAATATAGTTTTTCGACTAAAAAAAATTATTGGGAAAACGTTTGACAAGTGCAAAAAGAAGTATTATACTCAAAATGTAGTTGCTAACTACCTTGGTAGTAACCAAAGATAATGGGGGTGCAAAATGAGTAGAAGAAAGGCTTTACAAGTATATTCTGAGATAGGTAAGTTAAAAAAAGTTTTGCTACATAAACCCGGAAAAGAAATTGAAAACCTTACACCTGACTTGATGGACAGATTATTGTTTGATGACATTCCCTATTTAGAGGTTGCAAGACAAGAGCATGATGCCTTTGCAAACATATTTAGGAATAATGGAGTTGAGGTAGTTTACCTTGAGGACTTGGCTGCTGAGGCCATTTCAAATAAGGATATAAAAAATGAGTTTATTGGTGAGTTCATTGATGAAGCCAATATTAAGAGTGGAAAGAAAAAAGAACTTGTAAGAGAATATCTGATAAACTGCCCATCTGACAAAAAGATGATACATAAGATGATGGAAGGCATAAGAAAAAATGATATAAAGGACTATCAAAAAACTTCTTTAACAGATATGATTGAATCAAACTACCCCTTTATGGTGGACCCTATGCCAAATCTTTATTTTACTAGGGACCCCTTTGCAACTATCGGAAGTGGAATCTCTTTAAACCAAATGAAGACTGTTACAAGAAGTAGAGAAACGTTATTTGCTAAGTACATATTTAAATATCATAAAATGTTTAGGGATGAAAATATTCCATTTTGGTATGATAGAGTTGAAAAAGCTTCAATTGAAGGTGGAGATCAGCTTGTGCTGAGTGACAAGGTTATTGCCATCGGGATATCTGAAAGAACTGAAGCTTCTTCTATTGAAAAGCTTGCTAAGAATATATTTAAGACAGACGAGGGCTTTGATGTGGTCTTAGCCTTTGATATACCTAAGAAAAGGGCATTTATGCATCTGGACACAGTATTTACTATGGTTGATTTTGATAAATTTACAATACATCCAGAGATAGAGGGACCCCTTACTGTTTACTCCTTAAGGAGAGGGGATGGTCCAGATAACTTAATTATAGAGAAGGAAACAATGGAGCTAAGGGATATACTTAGCAAATATCTTAAGGTCGATAATGTAACTTTGATTCGCTGTGGAGCTGGAAACATAATTGATGCCGCTAGAGAACAATGGAATGACGGCTCAAATACATTAGCAATTGCTCCGGGAGAAGTTATAGTTTATTCAAGAAATTATGTTACCAACAGGCTCCTAGAGGAGCATGGTATAAAGCTGCATATTATGCCATCATCTGAACTTTCCAGAGGTCGTGGAGGTCCAAGGTGCATGAGTATGCCGCTATTTAGGGAAAGAGTTTAATGGTTGTAGGGTTACAGGTTACAGTGTCTAGGGAAATGCTTTGGATGCTTTAAAATCTTAGAGAACTGTTACCCGTAACCCCTAAAAAAAGGGAGGAATAGAAAATGCCAATCAATTTAAAAGGAAGAAATTTTATAACGCTTAAGGATTTTACACCACAGGAAATAAAGTATATGTTGGATTTATCAATGGACCTT
>JANQEZ010000419.1 GCA_028278115.1 Clostridia bacterium | reverse complement strand
CGTCACGTATTACAATGTAATGCCTGACGAGAAGTTAGTTATAATTAAGCGTGTAATCTATAATATATATTCATATAAAAAATATTATTCTGTATACGTGATATGAGTCCTCCATGTAGACTCACAGTGGTCAACTGCAAGATTATATGCAATAACATCAGCTGCTAAAACACCTGTAGCTGTTGCAACTTGACCAGCGGTTAATCCCTTTGCAAAATAAGTAATTATAGCCCACATAGCTGTTGCACCAGCAGACGTAACGATTACCCATTCAGCTGCATTTAAAACATCAACTGCATTGATATATTTGGAAATACCATTTTGATTAGTACTGAGCCATTGATATTCATAGTCGTCTTTTCTTCTTAATTCATAAAATTTATTTCCGCTATCTGAAGTTCCTTTTTGCGCATATTCATAATTTGAAAATGTGTTTTGATAATGACCAAAAAATCTTGCTTCAATGCCTGTTGCAGAAGAAGGCTTTTCTTCTGAAATTAACTTGTTTAAATCATAAACCTCTTCCTTAGTAACTGTATTGTTTTTTAAATCATATACTTTTGTTGTTAATACATTATTGATTTTATCCATTGAATGTACATATTTTAGATTTCCCTTTACTTCTTCAGCGACACGTTCTTTGTGATTATCCGTGATGACTCTATAGTTTGTAACAACACTTTCATTTTCAAAACTACCTGCATTTGCAAAAACAGCACTCCCCGAGCATAAAATCATTGTGAAAACAAGTAAAATACTAATTATTCTTTTGTTCATACAAACATCTCCTTTTTTATATTATGTAATATTTGAATGCATTCCAACATATAGTAACATATTAAAAGCAAAAAAAATGTAGAAATTTGCAAAAAATATATAATTAATACAAATTTAACATTTTTAAAAATAAAAGTTAATTACTTCCTAAGTAAAACTTACTACTTTAGAACTTTTTTGATAATTCGATTGATATTTATTGCATGAAAAAACTTTTTTCTAATTATTCGTGAAATTTGCGATTTGAATCTTGGCTATGGATCGGGTTAAGCGTATGCTGGTTAAGATTTTTTGTTAAAATATAAATTATAAATTCCTTTCCTGAAAACTATAATTTGTGTTTAACTATCTACTTCAACATTTCTCATTATTTTGTTTTAGCGTGAGTTTTGGCGGTGTTCCTTGATGTATTTTTCTCCCTTATTAAAAAACATATCGGGCAGTTCTATATTAATTTTTGTAGAGGGTATAATAAGTATGGAAAGTAAAAGATATTTTGAAGGGACTGGAAAAATGAATATATTTAATAAAAGAATATTTTGTATTATAGGTATTTTGATAATGGGAGCTGTAGTGGTAGGATGTAAAGATGCAGAGAACAAAGAAGATGTGAAGGGTGAAGAAGCCTATAATCAAGAGCTAGCCAGTTACTTTCCATCTGATGAGGGAACTGCTTTACATTATTATGGAACTGCTGAATATGGGCAAGTACTAATTCTAAGTGAAATTACTGATAATAAGGAAAAGCTTATCTTGAACTTTAAGGGAGAGATAGAAGATATGAGTAGTGGGGAAGGTCCTTCAAGGGATGAGCTTTTATTTGAAACCCGTTATGAGATCAACAAGGATTCTGTAGTGGAAGCCCAAGAAAATGAGGATAGAAAATTTTCTCAATCCATTGTAGGTTATCAAATAGTCTTAAAAACTCCAATCAAAGAAGGTGAAAGCTGGGAACAGAGCGTTACTATTGATAACAAAGGGTATAAAGCTGAAACGATGATTACAGAAATTTATAAAGATGAAAAAGGCAAGGGCTTAATAAAAACCGAAACAATTATAAAGGACATTGAATTTTACCCAGAAAATACCTATAAAGAGTTCAGAACCTTTAAAGAAGGTAAAGGGCTTTCAGCGTTTAAAAATATAATTCTACTCAAGGGCTCGGAAGATGTTGACCCTGCTCCCTTTGAATTTGAATATAGATTATTTGAACAGGAATGATATTAAGCCAAGGTATTCATTTCCTTGGTTTGTATATATAGAGATGTGTGACTGAGAAGTTTTACTTTCAATGTTTTGCTGTGAGCTGTCAGCCAAATAGGCATTGTAGTTTTGGCTTACGAAATATTTCTAAAAAAGTTTAAGTTTCTAAGTCATACATCTATATGAGCAGAGAAGCACTTTATAAAATTTAGAAAAGCATGTAAAATATAGCTAAATGAAATTTTTATAAAGGGGAGATGAATATGAAGGTATACATAAGTGCAGATATTGAAGGAATAACAGGTGTAACAAGCTGGAGTGAAACTGATAAAGATAGTTCCCACTACCCTATTTTTGTAAGGCAAATGGAGAAAGAAGTCGTTGCTGCATGTAAGGGAGCCCTAAATGCAGGGGCAAAGGAAATTTGGGTTAAGGATGCCCATGATAGCGGAAGAAATATTGACCCTGGGGTTCTTCCAATGGAAACCAAGCTCATTAGAGGCTGGAGTGGCCATCCCTTTTTAATGATACAAGAGCTGGATGATTCCTTTGATGCCCTCATATTTATTGGTTATCATTCCTGTGGAGGCTCTAGTGACAACCCCTTGTCCCATGCAATGAACTCAAAAGTCCTTAACTATATAAAAATTAACGGAATGGATGCCAGTGAATTTTTAATCCATGCCTATGCTGCGGCTACTAAAGGAGTACCGGTGGTATTTGTAAGTGGAGATAAAGGCTTATGTGATGAAATAAATGGAGTCAATGGAAATATAAGTACCCTTACAGTGAAGGAAGGGGTTGGGAATTCTACCATAAGTATGCATAACGACTTGGCAGTAAAGCTTACGGAGGAAAAAGTAGAAGAAATTTTAAAGAGTGACCTAAAGCTGTGTAAAATAGAGGTGCCCGACAGCTTTGAAGTAGAAATTTCATATTCAAATCACATAAAGGCATATAAAGCTTCATTTTATCCTGGTATGGAACAAATCAACGATACAAAGGTGATTTTTAAGACAAAGGATTATTTTGAAGTATTACGTATGATGGCATTTGTAATATAATATATTACAATAAAATGATAGTTATGTAAAAACCACCTGATTTTTTTCACAGGTGGTTTTTGAAAAATTAATGCTATTTTTTAAAATTAACACTATTTTTTGGTAAGAATATTTTGATTTTAGTACCTAGATTAACTTGACTTTCCACCTTTATATAGCCTTCATGCTCGTCAATTATAAATTTAGCAATCGACAGTCCCAAGCCGTACCCTCCAGTTTCCTTAGTTCTAGACTTATCAGACCGATAAAATCTATTAAAAATATTCTTTATATCCTCCTTTGGAATGCCTATGCCGTTGTCCTCTACAGTAATTACTACTTCTCTTTTTTGAAGATATGCCTTTATTTTTATTGTTCCGTCTTTAGGTGTAAATTTAACACTATTATCTACAAATATTCTTATAGCCTGCTTTAAGAGCTTTCTATCGGCATTTATTATTACATTCTCAGGAGCATCACCAAGTATTTCATGATTTGGGTCAATTAGTTTAGTTTCATAAACCGCCTCATCAATCAATTCATTTATATGAAAATCTTCCCTTTGGAGAGATAAAAGGCGTTTATCACTTCTGGCAAGGAATAAAAGCTTTTCGATTAGGTCCTTCATAGCTTCCGATTCACCCTTGATGGCAACAATGGATTCGTCAAGAATTTCCTTATCGGACTTTCCCCAGCGATCCAAAAGATTTATATATCCTTGGATTACTGAAATAGGTGTTCTTAGCTCATGGGAAGCATCCGATACAAATTGATTCTGTTTTTCGTAGGAGGACTGAATTCTATCGAACATTTTGTTAAAGGTTACTGCAAGGTCCCTAAGCTCGTCATAGGCTCCCTTTATATCAAGGCGAGTATCAAGGTTTTCAACGGTTATTGCCTTAACGGTTTCCGTCATATCCCTAATAGGCAGCAGCATGCGTTTACTTTGCTTAAAGCCTATAACCACAGTTATTATAATGCCTATAATGCTTGAAACAACCAAGATTACAAATAGTGCATATATAAGGATATTTTCATAAGTCAATTCCTTGGAGAGCTGAAGATATAGAGTATCTGAAGCAAAGCTTATCTCATTGTTTAGCAGAACTATATCCTTCTCCCCTTGTTTTATGATGGAAGGGGAGTTCAAGGAGCTATAAAAGCTTGTATCAGCCCCATTATTTGAAGAATAAACAGGTTTTTTGTTTCTATCAAATATAGTTACAGTGGTATCTTCGTAGTTGGAGATTTCAAGTATTTTACTCTCTGGAATTTCTGAATCCTTCCCCATGTAATCTATAATGATATCACTATTTTTAATAACATTTTCTTTGGCATTATGCATTAAAAAGAAGTGAAAGCCAACTAGGATACTGGTGCTGGATAGAAGTAAAATGAAGGAAACTATAACTGCATATACAAAGGTTATTTTAAAAGTTAGTGAGAATCTAAAGAGCTTTTTAAACTCATTGCCAAGGGCACTAAGCATTTTTTTAAAAAGCATCACCAAAACTCCTATGAATTTAAAGACAATAGGTATTATACTAAATATTAATTTTAGTATGGTAAATATTACTCTCAAAAAGGATTTAATACTATTCATCCTTTAAAAGATACCCTACCCCTCGTACAGTATGAATAAACTTTTCTTTAAACCTATCGTCTATTTTACTTCTAAGATAACGAATATATACATCTACAACATTTGTATCCCCGAAATAACTATAGCCCCAGACCTTTTCCAAGATTTGAGCCCTTGAAAGCACCATATTCTTATTTTCCATTAAGTACCTTAGAAAATCGAATTCCCTTTTGGTTAAATCAATCTGTTCGTTATTATATGTGGCAAGATATTTATCTAAATCAAGACAGAGATTCTTAGCCCTAATTGTATTAGAAGTCCTTTGGGCAGCTACACGTTTATGCTTGAGTGCCACACGAATACGGGCTAAAAGCTCTTCAATTGCGAAGGGCTTAGTTATATAGTCATCTGCACCAGTATCCAGTCCCATTACCTTATCTATAGTAGAATCCTTAGCTGTAAGCATAATAATAGGTACCTCTGATGATTGACGAATCCGCCTACAAACCTCTACACCATTTATGCCTGGAAGCATAACATCCAATATGATTAGAGATATATCATGGTTAAGGGCTCTTTCCAAGCCACTTCTGCCATCATGGACTTTTTCAACTATATAACCTTCATATTGCAATTCGAGCTCTAAAAAACGAGCAATCTTCTGCTCATCTTCGATTATAAGGATTTTATGAGACATATAGAACATCCTCTCTAAAATGAATACTTTCCTTCTCTAAATTATACACTATTTTTTGATTAGGAAGAAAAATTTATAGGTAACCAACAATAGAGTGTAATAAAACTAAAAGGATTATGATATTTTATTTTAGTGATTTCAATGAATCT
>JANQEZ010000097.1 GCA_028278115.1 Clostridia bacterium | reverse complement strand
AAGAACAAGTACTATATTAAAAAAATTATCGAGCTATAAACTGATAAGTAGTTTAATATAAGTGGTACTATATTTTGAAAAATCCACATTTAATCCTAGTATTTCTATGCCCAAAAATAAAAAGGAATATAATTCATTTCAAGGAATATATTCCGCCATAAATCTTTTGACAGTAACAGATATTAACTAATAATTGCTTACTAGGCTTCCTTGGCGTATAATGGGAAATGGAGTAAAAATAAATTTTGATGAATATTTTTATAAACTTAAGCTCCTATTGAAGGTATTAAACTAGAATTTAAGAGTTAATGTAAAGGGGGGAGATTTATGGAAGAGTTAGCTGTAGAGAAGAGAGGAATTTCAATATTTGGTGCCTTTGGTCTAGTTATTTTGATATTTATAATTCAAGTTCTTCTGTATATTCCAGTTGAGATAATAGGCATGATTATAAGGAGAATTGGACTTAATAATATCAATTCCTATATAAATATTGCTGGTGAAATATTTGTTAATCTAGGAGTTGTTTATTTTCTAATAAAGAGAATTCGTAAAAAAGAAGAATTCAACTTAAAGGTTAAATACAAGCCCAATTATAAAGAATATATATTTGCTCTACTATTTTTAGCAGCCCACATACTTATCTTTGGCAATACTCTGGGGATTTTAATAGATAAAATAGAAGTGAGTCAATGGGTGGTTGAAGCCTTTGACGAAATGTTTATTAATCCTATTATTGCTTTTTTGAGTATATGTGTCATTGCTCCGATTTTTGAGGAAATTATATATCGTGGAATAATACTAGAGCAATTATCTAAAAAATATAATTCAATTATATCGGTAACTACATCGGCAGTTATATTTGGATTGATACATGCCAATCTTCATCAAAGTGTTAATGCTTTTTTTATAGGATTAATAATTGGATTTATATATATTAAAACCAACTCATTACTGCTTTGTATCTTTTGGCATTTTGCAAATAATTTTCTAGTTTTCATTTCTTCTATGTATATTACAGAAGCCGTAAGTGATGTAGTGCTGACTGTTAGTATTTTTCAGCTCCTTCTTGGAATAATATTATTAATAGCTTCCTTTATCTTTTTTAATTGGAGAAAAGATGACTCAGATTGCAATATTTCTGAGACTTAAATCATTAGAGGGTTTTGAAACATATTTAATTGAATAGGCAATTAATTATATGATAAAGTATATTGTAACCAAAATATAATCTGAATGAAAAGTTTTAAAAGGCGGTAATATTATGGAAGAATTTTTGAACTTGTTAAACCTGAAATCAATTGGAGAAGAGGGGCTTAGGACTATGTCTCCTCTTGTCTTTGCCTATATAGGTGATGCAATCTACGAGATATATATACGTACCTACATAATTAATAAATATAAATTGAAGGTAAATGAATTGCATAAGATGTCTACGGATTTTGTTAAAGCTGAATCTCAATCTAAAATAGTACATGCCTTAGAAGCTGAATTGACTGAAGAAGAATGGAAAATAGTTAAAAAGGGCAGAAACCAAAAATCTGGAACTGCAGCTAAAAATGCCAGTATCACCGACTATAGATATGCCACAGGTTTTGAGTGCCTACTTGGGTATCTATATCTATCTGGCGAAAAGGAAAGAGTGGAAGAAATAATAAGTAGAGCAATAGAGATAATTGAGGAGAGTAATTAAATACTCTAATAATTGAAGGTAAGCTGATTTTTAGTGTGTCTTAGAGCTATGAACTGTAATGTAAAAGAGTAATCCAAATATATAAGCTTTAAGTTTATATCTCCATAGAATGACCGAGGTCTTAGAACTTGGAACTTAAAACTTTGAACTGACAAAGGTGGGATAAATATGAGTAAAAGGGAAAAGACATATCTTGTTGTTATAATCTTGCTATTTGGAATATTATTAGTTAAATCACTCTATTTAGATGAGTATAAACCTGCTGCTAGAGATGAAGAATTATTTAAAGAGTATGCTGAGGATTTAATTGATAAAAAATATCATGGCTTTTTTAGGGAAAATAAATTAATTGGAATTAAAATTGTTAATATCAAAAAGCTAGAGGACGATGGAGTATCGGTAATTGAAGTTCAAAGTGAAGATGGTGAGGAGTATAAAACCATTGAAATACAAGGGAAATATGAGGCTAAAATAAGAAAATACCTATTTCATATATTTCCCTATAGTCAAGATAAAATTCTGAGTAGAGAGTAGCTTGAATGAAATCTTTAGATATCCTTTAAGAGAAAGAGGTGTTAAATTGGATAATAGTATAATTGAAGGTCGTAACCCCGTAATAGAAGCTCTGAAAGCAGGTCGAGAAATAGACAAAATTTTAATAGCCAAGGGAAATAAAGAAGGCTCAATAAAGAAGATAATTGCTATGGCAAAGGAATATAAAGTTCTCTTGCAATATGTGGATAGAAATAAGCTAAATCAAATTTCAACATCTAATTCCCACCAAGGAGTGATAGCTTATGTGGCAGCATATAAATACTTTGAAATTGAGGAAATCTTAGAATCCGCCAGGGAAAAAGGAGAAGATATATTTTTAGTAATACTTGATGAGATAACCGATCCCCATAACTTAGGCTCAACAATAAGAACAGCAAATTCTGCTGGAGCCCATGGCATAGTAATTCCTAAAAGAAGATCAGTAGGATTGACTGCTGCTGTAGCTAAAACTTCAGCCGGGGCTATTGAGTATCTTCCAGTTTCAAGGGTCACTAATCTTTCCAGAGCTATTGAATATTTGAAAGAACAGGGAGTATGGGTAGTTGGTGCCGACATGGATGGAGAGAATGTACACTATAAAAGTAATCTTTCTGGGAATATTGCCCTTGTAATTGGAAGTGAAGGAAAAGGCATTAGCAGATTGATTAAAGAAAAATGTGATTTTTTAGTAAAACTTCCAATGAAGGGTCAAGTAAGCTCTCTAAATGCTTCGGTTGCAGCTTCTATTCTTATGTATGAGGTATTAAGACAGAGGGAATCTAACTAGGGTGAAATCGACTTGAAGGAGTATGTAATACTAGATGGATACAATGTAATTAATGCATGGACTGACCTGAAGAAGATAAGTGAAGGAAGCTTGGAAGCTGGGAGAAATGTTCTGATAGAGAGGATGTCTGAATATCATTCCTATACTGGAGCAAAGGTAATTATAGTATTTGATGCATATCAAATGAAGGCAAACAAAGTAAAAAAAGAAATAATCAATGGTGTTGAAATAGTATTTACTAAGAAAAATCAAACAGCAGACTCATATATAGAGCGAAAAGTAGAAATGCTTGCAAAGGATAAGAGAAATATTGTCAAAGTAGTGACTTCTGACTGGGCTGAGCAACAGATTGTATTGGGTAGTGGAGGGGTTAGACTGCTGCCTCGGGAATTAAAATTTCAATATGAACAAATGAAGACCAAAATAAGAAAAAAAGCTGATGAAACTCAGCGAAGTCGTATGAATCTAGGGGATAGAATAGATACGAGAGTTCTCGAAATCCTTGAAAAATGGAGGAAAGAGAAAGGTTAATTCTTGACTAGATTATGTAAATTAATATATAATAATAACATAGTGCTATTATTTTTTACTTTAAATATTACAATTATTTTGTTACATGTTTAAAGTGGCAGGAGGGATTTTTGTGGTAGTTGGTGCACGAAAAGAAGATGTAGAAGTATACGTTGAAGCCTATGATGCATTAGTTGATGAAGAAATTGTTGAAAGTGCTAGAGAAGGGGATCCTGTAGCTCAAGAATATTTAATAAAAAAGTATAAAAATTTTGTAAGGGCTAAAGCTCGCTCGTATTTTTTAATAGGGGCCGACAGGGAAGATATTATCCAAGAAGGTATGATAGGTTTATTTAAAGCTATCAGAGACTTTAGGTGTGATAAAATTTCATCCTTTAGAGCCTTTGCTGAATTATGTATAACAAGACAAATAATTACAGCGATTAAAACTGCCACAAGACAAAAACATATACCCCTTAACTCCTATGTGTCACTTAATAAGCCTATATATGATGAAGAGTCAGACAGAACTTTGTTAGATGTTCTCTCGGGCAAGAAAATATCTGATCCAGAAGAACTTCTAATATCCAGAGAAGAAGTTACAAATATTGAAGCGAAAATTGGTGAGATACTTAGCGATTTAGAATGGAAGGTTTTAATGTTCTATCTTCAAGGGAAATCATACCAAGAGATTGCTGAGGATTTGGACAGACATGTGAAATCCATAGATAATGCACTGCAAAGGGTAAAACGTAAGCTAGAGAGATTTTTAGAGCTTAGGGGAAGCTAAATAATATATATTTTTTAAAAGCTATAGAGCCAAGTAAAGAAAAGGGCTAAAGCTTTAGTCTAAATTATGGAAGAGTATAAATTGAAAAATTTATTGACTTAGGTACATAAAAGTAGTAAAATATTATAGTCAAATGCCCATGTGGCTCAGCAGGTTAGAGCGTCGCCTTGGTAAGGCGGAGATCGGCGGTTCAAATCCGCTCATGGGCTCCAATATAAGTTTTACATATTAAGACACACCGGGGTCAGTTTACTGTATAACTAGATCTAGGTAGTATAGTTTAAAGGGAGGAAAAGAGAATGGCAAAAGCTAAATTTGAGAGAAATAAGCCCCATGTAAACATAGGAACAATAGGTCACGTTGACCACGGAAAGACAACACTAACAGCAGCAATCACAAAGACATTACACCACAGATACCAGTTAGGAGAAGCAGTAGCATTTGACAACATAGACAAGGCACCAGAAGAAAGAGAAAGAGGAATCACAATCTCAACAGCTCACGTAGAGTACGAAACACCAAATAGACACTACGCCCACGTAGATTGCCCGGGTCATGCTGATTACGTAAAGAACATGATTACAGGAGCAGCACAAATGGATGGAGCTATCCTAGTGTGCTCAGCAGCAGATGGACCAATGCCGCAAACAAGAGAGCATATCCTATTATCAAGACAGGTAGGTGTACCATATATCATAGTATTCCTAAACAAGTGTGACATGGTAGATGACGAAGAATTATTAGAGCTTGTAGAAATGGAAGTAAGAGAATTACTTGACGAGTACGAATTCCCAGGAGATGACACACCAATCATAAGAGGGTCAGCACTTAAGGCATTAGAAGATCCAGATAGTGACTGGGGAGATAAGATACTTGAATTATTTGAAGCAGTAGACAGCTATATCCCAGAGCCAGAAAGAGATACAGATAAGCCATTCCTAATGCCGATAGAGGATGTATTCTCAATCACAGGAAGAGGAACAGTAGCAACAGGAAGAATCGAAAGAGGAATCGTAAAAGTACAAGACAACATAGAAATCGTAGGAATGACAGAAGAGACAAGAACAGTAGTAATCACAGGAGTAGAGATGTTCAGAAAGCTTCTAGATGAAGGAAGAGCAGGAGACAACATAGGAGCACTTCTTAGAGGAGTACAAAGAACAGAGATTGAAAGAGGGCAAGTATTATGTAAGCCAGG
>JANQEZ010000022.1 GCA_028278115.1 Clostridia bacterium | reverse complement strand
TATTATGCTTTCTCCTATATTCAAGCCCTGCAATATTTCTACATATTCTCCGGTATCTAATCCGATTATTACTTCCTTCTCTAGGGTCTTATTGCCCTCTACTAAATATATAACGTCTCTGCCTCCGCTTTGCACAACGGCTTCACTTTTCACTGCTATAACATTTTCTCTTACATCAGTATCCAGTTTTATTTTTGCAAACATACCAGGCTTAATGGTATGGTCAGTGTTTTCCATGTATATTCTTACTGAATAAAGCTGAGTTCTAGCATCGGCAGCTGGACTCAATCTATCAATGCTTCCAACAACCTCATCATTATGGGCTGCCGGCATTTCTACAACTACTTTTTGTCCTAAGCTCAAATCATTTATTATATTTTCTGTAACGTTTATTTCAACATATACCTTGTCCATATCAATTATTGTCATTGCCGGGCTAGCACCGGATGCCATTTCACCCTCTTCGATATTTACTACCGATACAATACCTGCTATGGGCGATTTAACAGATGTATCCTTAACACTATCCAGTGCCTGCTCAAGTCCAAGCTTAGCCTGTTCATATTGGGCTCTTGAAGCTTCCAGCGACGTATCTGAAGCAGCAAGCAGCGCCTGCTCATATTGATTCTTCGATACAGCACCTTCCTCGTAAAGCTCTTTAGTTCTCTCAAAATTGATCTTGGCATTTTCAATGCCTTCCTTTGTTCTTTCATAGTTTGCCCTTGCAGAGTCTACAGATTTTCTTGCTTGATCCACTTGATTTTGCACATCTTCTTTATCCAGTGTAAAAAGTACTGAATCCTTCTCCACCTTGGCTCCAACATTGCTTTTTATTGAAGCTACCTTACCAGGAATCTTTGGCAGAACTGTAACCTCCTTATTTGCATATACCTTCCCGCTAAAAACTATCTCATTTGATATAGTTTTGCTCTCCACCTTTTCTATGGCTACAGGAACATAGCTTTCTTCTACAGTTTTTTGCTCCTCCAGATTAGCAGGCCTTTGTGCTGCACAGCCGCTTATGAAAGCTGCCAAAAGAATCATTGCTACAAATACAACTACTATTCTTTTCTTCATCATTTTCCCTCCATGCTATTTAAATTTAATATCTATATCTCAAAATCATATTTGACTGTTAGTCCTATAATATTTCAACACTTTTCCCTTAGTCGAAATGATAGTTTGTATGTAAATAACCCCTCTAGAACTGACCAGTCAGTCTGACTTTATTATAATAGCACTGCTCTTAAAAGTCAAATACCCCTATTTGCATAAAGCTTTATATTCCCTATCCTTAAATTTTTCTTATACTTGTGTATTTACAACATATATATACCTTTAATATACTATTAATAGAATAGCCTTTAATCAATTGTCTATTCAATGTTAACAATATTTAACATAGAATAAATATAAATATTATAAAATTTAAATTAACTGGAGGATACTTTATGGATTTTTTAGAATTATTATATAGGCGTGAGAGTATTAGAAATTTCCTTGATAGGAAAGTTGAACGGACTAAGATAGAGCGATGTCTAGAAGCCTCAAGGCTTTCTCCTTCTGCATGTAATTCTCAGCCTTGGAGATTTATAATCGTCGATGAGCCTAACCTTAAAAGTGAAATAGCAAAGGCTACCTTCAGCAAGCTGGTATCCTTTAATAGGTTTGCACAAACTGCACCTGCCTTTGCTGTAATTGTGGCTGAAAATAGAAATCTCGGTTCAAAGTTCGGAGGAATGGTTAAGGATATCCCCTACCATCTTATTGATATTGGAATAGCAGCGGAGCATTTTTGTCTTCAAGCCGTGGAAGAGGGTCTTGGAACCTGTATGTTGGGTTGGTTCAATGAAAAGCGTATCAAAAATCTTTTAGATATACCAAAAAAAGAAAGAATTGCTTTAGTAATAGCACTGGGATACCATGATAATAAGGAGCCTAGAAAAAAGATTAGGAAGGATTTAGATAGTATTAGAACATATAATAAGTATTAAGAAAATGCCTGAGGCATTTTCGGTGCGAGGTGCGGGGTGCGAGGTGCGGGTTTTTAGTCAATCTCTTGGGTCTTTTACGCACTTCGTACGCTGTACAACAACAAATAGAAGTTATAATTAGAATAAACCTTTATCCATTACTCAAGCTATTAAATTTATAAAATTCAAAAACGAGGAGATTACTTATGAAAATTCTTGTGGATGCCGATGGTTGTCCTGTTAAAAGCATTGTAGTAGAGATAGCTAAGGAGTATAAAATTCCAGTGATGATGTTTGCCGATACTAGTCATTTTATTGATGATGGATACTCAGAGGTTGTAATTGTTGGTAAAGGGTTTAATTCTGCAGATTTTGCCCTTATTAATAATGTGTCTAAGGGGGATATTGTAATTACCCAGGACTATGGGGTAGCCACTATGGTTTTATCAAAAGGGGCATATGGGGTAAATCAGAATGGTTTTATTTATACAAATGAAAACATGGATAGATTACTATTTCAAAGGTATTTATCCCAAAAAACTAGAAGAGCCGGAGGAAGAACCTCCAACCCTAAAAAGAGGAAAAAAGAGGATAATGAAAGTTTTGAAAAATCCTTAAGAAGCCTTGTTTCCAGTAAAATTACATGATTTTTAAGCTTATGGATATACGCTTTTATAATTTTGAACTCTCAAGGGGATAAAAGCCCTCTTTTAATCTAATGGTAAATTCTTCACAGCTCAGTGGTCTACTATACAAATATCCCTGTGCTTCATCACATTTTTTCTCAATAAGAAGCCTTTCTTGTTCCTCAGTTTCAACGCCCTCTGCATTTATCTTTAGATTTAGGTTCTTACCCAGTTCAATTATTATATTTGCTATTGAACCGTCATCTTTATGGGGAATATCCTTTATAAAGGACCTATCTATTTTCAATTTATCCACGGGCAAATCCCTAATATAGCTTAGAGATGAGTAGCCTGTCCCAAAGTCATCTATGGATATTTTAACACCTGATTCCCTTAGCTGGTGCAGTATATCTATTACGTATTTTTTATCCTTTATCAAAAGCCTTTCCGTAACCTCAAGCTCTAAGAACTGTGGAGAAAGTCCTGTTTCTTTTAGAATAAGCTTAATTTTTTCTCCGAAATTTTTCTGTTTAAACTGTATAGGAGATAGATTTACAGCTACTACTAATTTATCATAACCCATATCATGCCATTTTTTATTTTGTCTGCATGCAGTTCTTAATATCCAATCCCCAAGCTCTAGAATCATACCGGTATCCTCAGCAAGTGGAATGAATGCATTTGGCATTACTTTTCCTAAAGCAGAGCTGTTCCACCTTATAAGTGCCTCCATACCTGTCAATTCTTTAGTATTTAAGCTAAACAATGGTTGATAATATAATTCAAACTCATCATTTTTAATTCCATGCCTTAGTGCGGTTACCATTCTATTTATATTTTCTGAGTTTCTATTCATTTCGACATCATAAAATTGATAGCTTCCCTTTTGCTTTTCCTTTGCGTGGATTAATGCCGATGAGGCAAACTTCAATAGCTCTGATGAAGAATTACTATCGTTTGGAAATGAGCTGATTCCAATACTTGCATTTAAAAAAATTTCTTTATCATGAACCTTATAGCCTTTCTTCAAAATATTTAAAATATTTTCTACCCTTAATAGAATTTCCTTCATAGAACTCATATCATAATACATAATTGCAAACTCGTCTCCGCTAATTCTAGCTGCAATTCCAAGGTCCTTAACTATTGACTTTAATCTTAGAGATACCATTTTGAGTACTATGTTACCACCTAAATGTCCCAGGACTTGATTAACCTTTCTAAAGTTATCTAGACCTATCATCACTACAATTCCTTTTGCTCTATCTTTTCCATTCTCTTTAATGTACTCTTCTAAACTACTCAAGAATAAATTTTGCTTTGGTAGGTTTGTTAGAATATCATATTCTTCCAAATATTTTATTTGTCTTTCCTTTTTTTCCCTCATGGATATTTCATTTTTTAAAACTTCGTTTTGTTCACTCATTTTCTGGAAGTTGGACTTAATATCAATAATCATATTTTTAATGGTTCTGCCAAGCTTCCCAATTTCATCATTGGACTTTACATCTACTTCCACATCATAGTTTTTTTTCATGACCTCAACTGTAACAAGTTCAAGCTTTCTAAGGTCAGATGTAACCCTTTTGGAAATTATGTAGATAAATATGCTAATACCTAAAACCGTTAATACGATAAAAAAGAACTGGTTTAAAACAATTGAATACCTGATATCGTTTATTTTTTCCCTTGCATTATAATAAGAACAGAATATCTCTTCTTCTGGTATAATAAAACCCAATGTCCAGGTTTCTGTATAAAATTTCTCATCTTTATTCCATGAATTCAAGGGTTTTAGACTCTTTTGAACTACTACGTACTTCTTCCCCTCAATATCTATTTCATCTTTGGTAATCTTATTTTCCTCAGGCAATAAAATACCTTGCACATCATCATATTTACTTTCCTTTAGAAATCGGTTCATAGGATTATATCCAATTTCTTCTTCATTTTTTATTATTGAATCTTCTATACTTCTTAATCCTAATACCTTGGCCCCCTCACTATTTAAAGCAAATACATTTCCATTTGACAAAGAAATATAGGCAAAGCCAGTATCTGCTAATTTAATATTTTTTACGTAGTTTATGATTTCTTCAATTTCAACATCTATGCTAATTGCTCCCCTAAACTCATTTCTATCTTTATTCCAAACTGGCTGCCTTAGAGTCATGATAATATTTCCCGTTCCCCCATCCTGGGTTGGTGAGTTAATAATGGCTAAAGATGTCAAATCCTTGACAGCCTCACTATCTTCTCTAATTCTCTTTTCCCATGAACTTACCAGTCCAGGGTTAAAGGCTTCCCAATTCGGTTCATATGAATGTTTTGGATATATCTCATCTAGTGCTGTTCCCACATCCCTCCAAGGTGTAATCCTCATAAAGGATGCATTTAATCCACCTGAAAAATATACCCATAGCTTGTCTGATCCGTATTTCTGAAAGGAGGGCATTATTAAATCTAAAATAATTGATTGATCTATCTGTGCTTTTATTTCTGGTCTTATTTTGTTTTCTTCGTCTAATAAATACTTCTGAACTAAAACAACAGCCGGCTCATCTGGATGATTCTGATACCAGTTTTCTTTAAACTGAAGATTATCTTTAAAAAATGGCTGATTAACAATATTTTCAATCAGTGGAGCAAGTTCTTCTTCGTTATCTATAGTTTTCTGAAATATATCTGTAAGTATTGCCTGTTCATCCTGAATTTTTTTAATTTGCGAATCTATGGATTGAGCTGTGATATTAATATAATTATTCAAATATTCTTCATTTACGGAGTTTATTCCGCTTTTTAGCTCTTCAGTTGAATCATTAAATAGGTTTTGAATACTTGTATATGAAAATATTATTGACATAATAAGAGCTGTAAGCATGCTTATAAAGGCGATCAAGGCAACTTTAAATTGATAGTTGTTCAAAATCCTTGCCTTTGTTCTTAAAAGGATATTTTTCACACTTTCCTTCAGATAAATCACCTCCACTCTATCCATTTATAATTCATGGATATTTCCCTTTAAGGTTGAAAACTTTTAGAGAAACGAGTAGCTTCCTTCGTTATTTTCTCTAAAAAGTAAGTTAAGCCTTAAAAGACATTATATATAGACCTCATATCGACATTTTGCCATTACTTTCGACAGCAACTCTATAATCTATATTCTTCATTTAAGAGGTAATTTCCTGCTGCCTTCTTGTATAGATATTTATATTTATAAATCTTCTATATTAAAGAAAGACAATTGCTCTACATCATTTTGAGACAAGCTTGAAACCGTCAAGCCAATAAGTCTTATTCCGTCGCCTAGTTCAATCTCATCTAAAATATCCGATGCAATATTGTAAATTTCTGGGGATGAATTTATGTAATCATTTATAGTCCTACTTTTTGTATGATTTTCAAAGCTTGATGTTTTAATCTTTACAGTAACTGTTTTGGCTAAAACTCCTTTATTTGTTAAAGATTGTGAAATATTTTTAGCAAATTTGTCTAAATATTTTCTTAATATCTCAGGATTTTTTGTATCTTTGTCCAGTGTCATTTCACGACCTATTGATTTTCTCTCCTTGATGGCTTTTACCTTCCTATTATCCTCTCCTCGAATCCTATCATACACTTCATTTCCATATTTGCCTAAAAACTCTATAAGATATTCCTTTGGTAATTGTAGTAGGTCTTCTACTTTGTAAATACCGATTTTTTTCAGTCTTTCAGCCGATTTCTTGCCAATTCCATAGACCTTATTAATGGAAAGGGGCCTTAATATATGGGGAATCATTTCCCGAGTTATAACCTTTATTCCATCGGGCTTATTCCAATCCGAAGCCAGCTTAGCTAGGAATTTATTATAGGAAATTCCTACAGATATTGTTAAACCCGTTTTTTTCAATACTTCTTTTTTTATAAAGTGGGCTATTTTTAGAGGGTCCTTCTGAATATTACTGACATCTATATAGGCTTCATCTATGGATAGAGGCTCAACCATATCTGTTAGTTCATAAAATATTTTAAATACCTCTCTAGATACTTCACCATATCTTCTATGTCTAACAGGAAGGAATATTCCGTGGGGACATCTCTTTTTAGCCATAAATCCAGGCATAGCAGAATGAACTCCATATTTTCTCGCTTCATAGGAGCATGTACATACAACACCTCTACTGCTTCCCCCTCCAACGATTACAGGTTTCCCCTTAAGGCTTGGATTATCTAATATCTCCACAGCAGCAAAAAAAGCATCCAAATCCACATGAATAATTTTTCTTTCCATAACAAATCACCCCATATCTAATTTTACCAAACATCAGTTCTTTTTTTCAAGGGGGTACTAGGCTTTTACAATTTTATAATTCGGGTTATAATTATAAAATTATAAAAGCCTGTTTTACTCGTAAAAAATTTACAAAGGTATAACATCTAAATAAATTTACAAAGGTATAACATCTAAATAAATTTTAGAATATATAATTGATAATAGGATTTAAGAATTGGATTATATAAATGGTTAGGAAGTGTAAAAATGCTCAATGGGCTCTCAACAATAGTTTCTCCGGCTAAATCAATAGTACCCCATATGGATAAGCTTATAGCACTAAGGAATAATGCTTGCTTTTATCCATCCTTTTTAAGCACTACTAATGACTTCTCTATGCAGACTTTCCTGCACAGTCATAATGTAGCTGCCATTGCTTCTGAGATTGCGGCTAATTTAGGATTGATTGAAGAAGAAATTCAAACAGTATATGAAATTGCACTACTTCATGATATTGGGAAAAGTAAAATACCAGAGGAAATCCTTTTTAAGCCAGGAAGATTATCTAAAGAAGATTTTGAAATAATGAAAAAGCATTCTGTATACTCTGAAGAAATATACCTAAACATAATGAAAAACAGCGACAAGCCCGGAATAAGAAAAAAGGCTAAAATTATCAGGCATCATCATGAAAATTATGATGGCAGTGGCTATCCCGACGGTCTTGTTGGAGATGAAATACCTGTTCTAAGCAGAATCATTACTATCGCCGACATATTTGAAGCCATTATTCATCCAAGGGTATATCGACCCCACCCTGTATCGGAGCCAATGAAGGTCATGGCAGAGATGGCTGGGAAAAAAATTGATAAAGATATATTGGAATGCATCTACGACGTTTTAAATTCATACATATCCTATTAAAGCTCCTGTCATTACTTGATGGGGCTTTATTAGTTTTGCAATAAATTTTTTTATCATTAGTACCTTGCATAACAAGATAGCTTACTGTATAATGTAACCATAGAGACTCTGTAGTGAAACTTAATTTATACATGTTTATATTACACTGAAAGGGAAGATATAATATGAATATACAATTTAAAAAAGGAGTTCTGGAGCTTTGTGTTTTATCGATACTTACTAGAAAAGACTGTTATGGCTATGAACTAGTAAACGATATTTCTAAAAACATTGCAATTTCAGAGGGTACAATATATCCTTTATTGAGAAGATTAACAAAGGAAGGGCTTTTCAAAACTTATCTTAAGGAATCTAATGAAGGTCCTCCAAGAAAGTATTATACTTTGACCGAGGAAGGCCTTAAGGCTAAAAATCAGTTAACTACGGAATGGTTTTGCTTTGTGGAGGGCGTAAATAATGTTATCAGGGGGGAAGATGATAATGAATAAGAGCGAATTTTTAAAGGAATTGAGCAGCTTGCTCAGCAGCCTGCCTTCTGATGAAAGACAGGAAATACTCTTTGACTACGAAGAGCATTTTAGTGTAGGTAAAGAGAATGGTAAAACTGAAGACGAAATAATAAAAAGTCTTGGCAGTCCAAGGTCCATAGCCAAGCAATATAACGCAAGTTATATTGTGACTCAAGCTGAGATTAACCCTTCTCCATCTAATATGACCAAAGCGATTTTCGCCACTTTAGCACTGGGCTTTTTCAATTTGGTATTTGTTTTAGGCCCTTTTTTAGGTGTAGTTGGTGGATTGATAGGTCTTTTTGGTGCATCTATAGGTATGACCTTAGCTGGTATTGCTGTATTTTTTCAAGGTGCTTTAGGCCCTGCAATGGGGTCTTTAGGTCCATACATCAATATTCCCTTTGCTTTAGAGGCCAATCCTGGAGCAACAATATTTCTAGGACTGGGATTAACAGCCCTTGGTCTGCTTTTTTCTATAGGAAACTGCTACTTGGCTAAATTTTTATACATTGGAACTGTAAAATATCTTAAGTTTAATCTTAAGCTTATAGGTCGATAGGAGGCGAGTGGGATGTTTAAAGATATTAGAAAAATTGTTCTTTGGTTGTTTATTGTAATGATAATATCCTTTTCTATCTCTATAGCACTTTTTAGAGACTCAGGTGTTAATTTTAGAAATTTTATTGATTCAGATAATAACTTTTCTAGATTTAATGGAGGAAATGATATCTCGGTTAGACTTAGGGACACTATAAATGATCAGAAATATTTCGATATGGAGGCTATTGATGAAATTGATATGGGTACAGCCAGTGCTGATATAAGGTTTATACCTGAAGATAGAGATGATATTAAAGCTCATTTTTATGGAAATATATCTTCAAGCAATAAAATAGTTTTATCGCATATGGCTTCAGAAATAAAAAACAGGACCTTAAGCATAAAAATAATCTACAATAAGAATATTTCCATAGGCTTTGGTTCCCATAATTTAAATTTAGATATCTACCTCCCTAAGGAATACTCTAAAAATATAGCTGCTAGATCAGCTTCTGGTGATATTATCCTAGAGAGTCTTAATATTGAAAATCTCAGTTTAAGGTCAGTATCAGGAGGTGTAAAGTCTAAATCCGTATATGCAAAAAAGTCTGTATTGGAAAGTACTTCTGGAAATATTAAAGTAGAGGATTATAGAGGGGATTTATCGGCTAAAACTGTTTCTGGTGACTTATATTTAAACACAAGCAGCCCCTTTGAAGATATCTATATAAGGTCAATATCTGGAGATGTCAGAATATCTCTCCCAAGCAATGCTGAGTTCTATTTGGAATCGAAAACTACTTCGGGAAAAATAATTTGTGACTTCCCAATAAGTATCAGTGGTAGGTTAAGTGATAAGAATATAAATGGAAGTGTTGGAAATGGAGACAATAAAGTAACTACATCTACAGTTTCTGGCGATATAAGAATTTCAAAAAACAACTAATGCTAATGGTCTCAGTTCTTGAGGCCCTTTTTTATTGTCTAGGATCGAAGACTCTTTAAAAGAAATTACATAGCTGAAATAAAGTAAAATGAACTACCAAAAGCTAAATGTTAATTATTTACAGTTAAATCTTGGTAAGGATTTAAACCCAGTGTCAACAGACACTTTTGTCCATATAGCTTATTAGAAAGACCCTAATACTTGGAACTTACAACTTGCAACTAAATCACATCACAGACGCCTTTGTCCTTATCGTTGCAATTCTATTTTTTAGGTAGAAATACTGTGAAAATCGTACCTACACCGTCATAGCTTTCAACTGTTATTTTACCTCTATTATTCTGAACAATCTTTTTAACTATACTTAGTCCGTATCCATGACCAGTGCCTTCCTTGGTGCTAAAGCCCTGTTCAAATACTTTTTCATGGATCTCTTTGGCTAAAATCGGATAGGAGTTTCCAATGGCAAAAATATATTGATTATTTTGTTCTGTAATATCTATAGTCAATATCTTTTCATCTTCACGGGATTTCTCAAGTTCATATATTGCGTTGTCGATTAGATTAAACAATATGGTGCACAGCTCAACAGAATCAGTGGGTATATGCTCTAGATCAGAAGCAATATCAAGTTCAACGAAAATACCCTTGCTTTCTGCTATTGCACATTTTCGATAAAGTATAGCTGCTGCCTCTGGGTTTTCTACGGTTGAAATTGAAAACATCTTTGTAGTTTTACCTGAAACTTTTTGGATATAGTCTACAGCCTTATGTCCTTTTTCAAGCTGTATTAGTCCAGATATAACGTTTAAATGGTTATGAAAATCATGTTTTTGTCCCCTTAATGCCTGAATAACCTCGGTGGAATGATTGAGCTTTCTGTTTGCCTCCTGTTCCTTCTCAACAAGCTTTATTATATAAAATACCCATACAACAACACTTAACCCTAGAGCATTTATAATAAAGCTTAGGGTATTTGGATAATTATAGTTAGCTTTTTCAACACCATTTATTGATGCTATTATCGCTTGATTAGTGATTAATATAGTGGCAATACTCTGTAGTAAAACCATTAATATAAGTATGTATGCTTTATTATTAATCTTTACATTCATCATATTAAGCTTCCTCATTCTTAGTTAAGCGATTTAAGTCGATTACAGAAATATTAAAAACATGTCCTAGAATAAAAACTATGGCTAGAGGAATACATGTAAAAACAGTTCCTAAGAGTCTAATACTAGGATTAACCGCTATCTCTCTAAAATCTATGCTTAAAATTCTAAAAAAATTAAACATGAATATCCCTTCGCCTAATGAAAGCAGTAAAAACGAAGCTAAGATTGCTACTATTGAAACCCTCCAGTTTTGCTTTCCAACTACCTTTAATACGAGAATAAACAATATCACAATTATAAAGGAATGGGTTCCAAGAGGAATGCTGTAAGTTTCATATAAACTTCTAACTGTAAAGGAAACCACCCCTGATACGATGCCTAACAATAATATCTTTTTAAGCTTAGGTCGTACACCTATTACGCTTAGTCCTCCTCCGACTATAAAAAAACATTCTACTAAAAAGGGAAATATTCTAAATAATATACTCATGATTCAACACTCCTTAGGGGAAACCTTTTTTATATTATCTTAGCTCGTCAGGCAACTGTGGCTGATAAAAACCCATACAACAAGCTGAAGCAGCATTAGTAAAAGCTATAAAAGTAAGAATAGTAACGGTTAACTGTAAGAATCTTCTAATCATATTAGTTCCCCCTCATTTTTATTAATCTTTTGTAATATCCTATCCATATGATAGAACAATGCATATCCCCAATGGGTAAGGGAAAAGCTCTGCCATAGAAGACCCAATGCTGATGCGTAAATGATTGTGTAGTTTTTCACAAGACCAGTATACCATAATAAGCACACTATACACCATATGAACAATGTGAAAAACGAAAGTCTTCTAAGCTTTTCTCTCTTTACTTTTGTGGTTATTGGCTTCCCCGGAGTGTCGGCAGGAGCATTTTTATAAAAGCTCCAGAGTGAAAATATAAAAATAGTCATTAATATGATGCCTAAAAAGCTTTTTGTTGGGTTAGTATGTTTGGTTATTAGACCAAATATGTTCATAATAACAGTTCCATAAATGGCACAGCCAAACATGGTAGAGGAATGGGCACCACCTGAGAAGGTTCGGAATACAGCACTAGTTATCATGATAATAAAAACATTAGGAAAAACGCCTAAAAATAAAGCTACAAATAAAGCTAATCCCAGGCTGAATGCTCCACTAATAATAAGCTCAATAGAGTATCTAAGTATAGCTTCCTGTCTCTTATCTATATCCAGATTCTTTTTTATATAGTTAATGGATAAATCAATAAATCCCTTGACTCCAGCACTAATCATAGTAGCATATCCCCTAATTTTAAAATTTTCACCTATATTCTTTTCAGCCCATATATTCATATAAAAAAATTTATATACTTACATATATCTCCATTATATTTTATAGTTCTATATTTATCTGAAAATTCCTTCAAACTTATGAAAATAATATGTCAATTTATAGTTCTTTTCGACTGCTTTCACGGTAAATATTCCTTATTTTATTTAAAATTATATATTCTACCTATAGACAACTTAGAATCCAAGGATAAATATTATAAGTTTAACCCCTTGTGCTAGTTCATGCAGCCGGGGGTATTTGATATTTCCTTTTCGTTCATGCTATGAACCTGTTTTTCTTATATTTTGTAGGTTAAAACA
>JANQEZ010000017.1 GCA_028278115.1 Clostridia bacterium | reverse complement strand
GCCCACTAGGCATTGTTTCATCAGCAAACTCAATATACCTATCAGCTAAATACTTAAACCCAGGACGAGTAGCGGAGTCCATAAGATATGCTGAGGTTTCGCTTCCTTCTTTTCTAAAATCATTTAGAGCCCCTATCATTTCTTCTGCGGTTCCAATACCGATTCCATGACCATAATAGGTTCCGTCGCCTAAATCAATTGCATTTTCTCCCTGCCACTCAGGGGTCATGGGATTAACATCGGGATTTTTGAAATACCTACAATCACCGGGCAAATAATCCTCTTGATCTTCATAATACCTTACTCTAAGGTCCCTGTCGATATAGTGCCAATTCATCAGATGTATATTTGGAAACATTTTATTGAAAAGCTCCTCAGGATAAATGTCAACTAGGGCTTTATAATAAACAATGACCATAGCAGTGGCACACTCATTTCCATACATTGAGCTGTTTATATATATATCCTTAATCCCATCCGAGGGCTTTACACCTTCCTTTAATAAGAAGCCCCCTTCGTCAGTACGATTCCAATATTCGGGATTACACTCGGATTTACGGAAGACCTTAAAGGAAAAATAACTGTCATTTAAATCCCTAGAGGCCTTTATAATACTTACGCGAAAGTCTAGCTCAAATTTGAATTGCTCTAAGGAGTCATATGAATACGTCTCCGGGCTTGATGCCAATATATTAATAATTGTTACCTCAACACTATTTGGTGGGTACTGGCTAATAACACTTTGGGGGTCTATTATATCACCTGATATCTTTATCATTGTTCTCCTCCTATCATGGACCTTGCAATTCTTACCTGCTCTGTAATGGGCTTATTTATCCATGAATCCCACCAAACAGGGTTTTTATGGTGCATCATATTGGAAAAGCTAGAGAGAAATATTTTATTATCGAGGTCTAGGGTGTTAAACTCATTTAAGAGATAATGCTCCTTTTCAGTAAATGGCTTTAAGGTTTTACCCGTATTGACGGATATGTATTTACAGAGATACTTTGCCTCTAAATCTACTGCATAGGGCATAGGCTTGGTAGTCTGCTGTAGACTTTGACCCGTAAAATATAAAAACAGACTATTTTCTTCAATCCAATCAAGGAAAGATATATATTTCCTCTGATTATTAACATTGTCATCCTTAGCGATGGCTGGAACGAAGCTTAAAAGCTTATTGGCAAGCTGTATATCCTTTTTATCCGATGAAAGAAGGCGGTTTGCAATCATTATTAAACTGTATGGATCTCTCGACTCATAAAAGGCCCACACTAGGTCATGTATAAAATAATCCTTTCGATTTCTATTAAAAATCATATCCACAATGGTAGGTATGATTTTCTGTTCATTATAAAGCTTCGTTAGAAGTATAGCCGATATATCTAAAACCTCATCAAATTCATTACTTAGACCATCATCTATGGAGCCGGTTTCAAATATCCATTTCAATGTGGAATGAATTATTTGAGTATGCTCTGAGGAGATGTGTTCCATAACGGAGATGTCCTTCTCGCCGGTTAATATTTCATTAATGATTTTCAGCGAAGTTGTGTTTCTAAGATTGAGTTCGTTATTGAGACTTGGGTCCTTAAGCTGGGACCTGAGAACAAATAGAGAAGCAAAATTCAGATTATCATCATTAACTAAATCAATGGCCTCCTGAGGGCTGCTCTCAAGCAATTCCTTAAAATATCCCTCTAAAGCCTCGGGCCCCTTATCCTTTCTCTTTCTATCTAAAGTATTTGGAGTATTTGAAACAACTATATCCACATATATCTCTCCTTTCAGTTGGTAAATTCAGATTAAAAGTATGTAAATATCTAAAGACTTCAAATAAATAAAAAATGGTTATAATATATAATATTGCTAACGAGGATTTTATGTTTACAAAAATACTATTTTTATTAAAAATATTTCTAAAAAACATAAATTGGCAGGGTTAAAGTTAACCATGTCAATTTTTTATTTATTATAGAAATCTATAAATAAATCAAAAGAATCATATAAACCATTCAACCTATCACCCACAAAGTGCTGACAGATGCCTTTTTTCCCCACTTAATAAATAATTCATTTTAAGTTAATAAAATCTTAATAAATGGTTTCTAAATAATTAATTTCAATACTTTATGATAGATACAAGATAAAAATAAGGATGGTGATGGAGGGTGAACAACGATACAAAAAATATATTAGGAAAGATATCAGGGTTCTTCATAGAGAGATATAGAGTAGTTTATCTAATCATAGTGGCCATTATTTTACTAGGCGTACAATCATATTTTGTCTTACCTAGAGAAGAGATGCCAGAAATAGTAGTTCCCTTTGCAATAGTTTCAACAAACTATGCCGGGGCTGCACCACAGGAAATAGAAGCCTTAATAACCGATAAAATTGAAGCAAAAATAAAAGAAGTTGACGATATTGAGTCAATAACCTCTACATCAAGTAATGGGAGTTCAAATGTAACTGTGGAGTTTGCAGTTGGAGCAGATATTAATGAAAAGATAGACGAAATACAGGATAAAATTTCAGAAATCAAAAATGAGCTGCCACAGGACAGCACATCCCCCCTTATTAGGGGCTTTGCAACCAGCGATATCCCAATAATGACATTGAATGTAAGCGGAGAGTATGACCTGGTTAAGCTCAAAAATATTGCACAAGACATACAAAGTGAGATAGAAAATATCCAGGGTGTTGATGAGGTTACAATAGTAGGAGGGCTTGAGAGGGAAATAAATATTTATGTGGATACATCTCAGCTTGCAATATACAATCTATCTGCTAACCAGATAAAAAATGCAATAGAAAGCTCAAATATCAATATGCCTGGGGGAAATATTGAGCTTGATGATATGAATTACACAATACGTACAGTAGCAGAATTTAGAGAAATCAGTGAAATCGAAAACCTAATAGTCACAGTGCAAAATGGATCACCGATTTATCTAAAGGATATTGCCCGTGTCGAAGATACCTATAAAAAGGCTAAGTCCTATTCACAAATGTATGAAAGGGAGGTGTCCTTAGAAAAAAGCGTCACGCCAACCATAACCCTTTCAGTAACAAGGGACAATAATGCAGATACCATAGGAATAAGTAATGAGATAAAAGAAATGCTAGATGAAGGTAAAGGAAAGTTATATCCAGAGGATACCTTTATATCAATCATTGGTGATATGGCTGTGGAAGTAGACGAAACCCTTAGCGACGTTTTAGGCAATGCCATGTCGGGACTTTTGATAGTAATCGTCGTGTTATTCCTATTCATAGGCTTTAGAGAATCCTTAATAGTAGCCTTTGTCATTCCATTGTCACTGCTTTCAAGCTTTATTTTAATGAGATATAACGATATAACACTCAACTCCATGTCTCTAGTTGCATTGATTCTAGCAATAGGGATGCTTGTGGATAATGCCATAGTTATTATGGAGAATATAGACCGAATCAGGGATGAGGGACATGATATATATACTGCCTCAAAATTTGCAACCAATCAAGTGGCTCCGGCAGTATTTGCAGCTACACTGACGACAATGTCGGCATTCCTGCCTATGGCTATAACGTCGGGGATGATGGGTGAATTTCTTAAGGTTATTCCAATAACAGTTATGTTTGCCATAGGGGCATCCTTCATTATGTCCATAGTGGTCACTCCAGCTTTGTGTTCAAGATTTTTAAGTAGATATAAGACAAAAATAGCTGCCAATAAAGGCAAACTGGCAGCATTGAGAAAAATTACCTCAGTAGTATTCGTATTTATACTTTCACTATATGCATTTATGAATGATGGAAGTATGGGATTACTATCCTGGGCATGTGCAATTATATTTGCGGGAATAATGTTTATTAAACAGTTCAAAAGCAAAAATTCATCCCACGGAGAACTCAAAATAATAAAGAAATATGTTAAATGGATGGATAAACTTTTAAGGAGCAGAGCAAAGAGAACAGCATTAGTTATAGTATCAATACTATTCTTCCTTGGTAGCTTAGCTACCATACCATTAGGATTATTAAAGATTGACCTGTTTCCTACCACCGACAATGCAAGCTTTACCATAGATGTAGAAACCCCATCGGGATATCTATTGGAGGATACAAAGGCGACAACAATGGAAATAGAAGATGTATTATTCGATTATACGGAAATAAAAAGCTTTGTCAGCAAGATAGGAAATACTGGAGGAAGGATGTTTGGAGGCTCAGACAGCAGCTCCAATATTGCTCAGATATCCATAGATTTAGTGGATGAAAAAGAAAGAGATAGAAGCAGTATGGAGATAATAGATAACCTTAGAAAAGACCTTAAGGAAATCCCAGGAGCTAAAATAAACGTAGAGCAAGCGGCAATGGGACCATCCGGTGGCAAACCCGTTAGTATAGAAGTAGTAGGAGAGGATTTGGATGAATTAGCTGTTGTTTCTGAGGACTTTAAAGAGATACTAAAGAGGATTCCGGGAACTACAGAAGTGACCACAAGTCTATCCGATAGACCACCTGAGATACAAATAGTCATAGATAAAGAAAAAGCCAGCCTTCTGGGTCTAGATGTGAGAAGTATATCAGCAGAAATAAGAAACGTAATAAACGGCATAGAGGTTTCCACCTTCAAGGAAAATCAAGATGAGACAGATATAGTTATCAGAACAAACGAGGAAGATATAAATACCATAGATGATTTTAGAAAGATATATTTCACATCAGGAATCGGAGAAAAGATAGCATTTTCTCAGGTAGCTGACCTCGTTGAAACAAGTGGACTGAACTCAATTGAACATGATAATTTAAAAAGAATTCTCAAGGTAGAAAGTAACTTGAATAAAGGTGCAAATTCAAACGTAATACTACAGCAGTTTAGATCAGAAATAGAGGATTATAAGCTTCCAGAAGATATAGAAGTATCCTACGGTGGAGACTTTAGAGATATTCAAGAATCCTTTACAGATATGTTCTTTAATATGGTTATAGCAGTTCTGTTAGTATTTATAATACTGGCAATTCAATTTAACTCGCTGTCACAGCCTTTAGTAGTGTTATTCTCAGTACCATTAGCTACGATAGGAGCAATGATAGGCTTAATCATAACGGGCAACAATTTTGGGCTCTTTGCGTTTATGGGTATCGTATCCCTAGTTGGTATAGCAGTAAATGATGCAATTGTACTTGTGGACTATACCAATTATCTAAGGAAAAACGGAGCCGATATGATAGATGCAATAAAAGAGGCAGGAAAAACCAGATTCTTACCGGTCTTAGCAACATCCATAACTACAATCGGAGGTATATTGCCTCTAGCACTTAAAGACCCGGATTATGGACAGATGGGGTTTGCCTTAATATTTGGACTTATAGCATCAACCCTATTGACCCTTGTATATATACCAATATTATACTCAATTATTGAAGGTATAAAGGAAAAAATGAGAAAAAGAGTGCCTATACTTGCAGATAGAAGGTAAACGAAGGGAGAGTTTGAGATGAAGATAAATAAAATAATAATTGTATTTTTACTATTGATACCCCTTGCTTTATTTGGGTGTATGAGAAATGAAAGGGCAATGGGAGGGGCTGAAAAGCCCCCTACAGAAAGTGAAGACATGGAGAATATAGACGAAGATAGTGTTGCTATAGAAGTTATGCAGCTTGAGGCTGAAACAATAAAGCATGAATACAACACCGTTGGAAAGCTTTATGCCAGTGAAGAAATAAGCGTATCAAGTAAGATAAAGGGCAAGGTAAAAAGCATCAAATACGGTGTGGGAGATACGGTAAATAAGGGAGATGTTTTATACACCCTTGATAGTACAGATTTAAGAAATGATGTAGAGCTTCAAAAGAGTAGGCTGGAAACAAATCTTCAGGATTCTAAAAGAAGATATGACGACGCAGCTAAGAACCTAAATAATATGAAGTCTCTATACGAAACAGGAGCTGTATCAAAGGACCAGTATGACGCAGCCCAGACAACCTATAAATCAGCAAAGCTTAGCTATGAACAGGCTCAAAAAGATTTAAACTCAAATTCCATTAGCCTAAATTCTAATATTAATGATACAATAATAAAAAGCCCCATTGGCGGTATCGTATCAAACAGAAATATAGATGTGGGAGAAATGACAACAGCAAATGATTTTGTAATAATCAATATAGACAAGGTCACTGCAAAGGCAGACGTATCAGAGGATATAATAAATGAGATTTCCCTTGGGGATACCGTAAAAGTTATTGTACAATCCAATGAATATGAAGGAATCATAAAGACAATAAGTCCCATAGGAAAAAATAACGGAAATATCTATCCAGTTGAAATTGAGATGGAGAATAAAGAGTTAAAATTAAAGCCAGGTATGTTTTCAGAGATTTACTTTAAAGTAGATGAAATAGAAAATCAGATAGTTGTTCCTAGAAAATCCGTGTTATCCGATGGAAACCAAAACTATGTGTATATAGTAAGGGATGACCAGCCCATTAAGATTATGGTAGAAAAGGGGATTACTAAGGATGGAAATGTTCAGATAATAGGAGAGCTAAAAGCAGGAGATACTTTAATAACAAAGGGGCAGCAGTATATAAGTGAAGAAAGTCCTATTAAAATAGTAAATGAAGTGAGTTCAAACCAATAGGATGACATGAACTGCTGAGAACCACAAGCTACGAACTACTAATCGGCAAGGTGCCTAACGACACCTTTGCCAAACCTTTGGAGGTATTTATGTCTATAAAATATCGCTTAATACTTTCATATATCGGTATGATAGTAATTCCCGTAATATTAATAACACTATTAAACTTCACAACTAGCCTATTTTTATTTGATGATAAAGAAAGCTCCTTAGAAAGATTTAATCCAGGGATGCATTTTGCCACTTATACTAGAAAAAATAGTGAAGTTATTAGAAAAATAAACTTGGAGTTACTGGATAATCAAGAAAAAATAATGGGTGATTCCTTTATCAAATCTTTGGAAGAGGAGCTAGAGGAAATCTATGGAGGCATTATTGTTAGAAAAGATGATGAAATATTACATGCTTCAGAAATAATACAGGGCTTAGTAAACTTTGATGATCTTCCGAAGTTTAAAGAAGAGTATGACAGGGAAAAATATATAAGATTTCAAGATGGATATGGAATATCCTATCAAGGGGATTATTATATTGAAGGAAATAAGGTTTCGGTTTTCATAATTCCAAATCTTAGTGAGACGAGAAAGGAAATTATCAGAGGTGCAACTACTATAACCATAACCGTTATAGTTATACTAATATTGACAACTTTAATATTAACCTACTCAATATATAAGAATATAATGAAATCCATAACAAAGCTGAGGTATGCGGCAAATGAAATGAAGGATGGGAACTTGGATTATAAAATAGAAAAACATCTAAATGATGAGCTTGGGGACCTCAGTACTGCCTTTGAGGAGATGCGTTTAAAACTAAACCACTCCCTTGAAGTACAAAGGAAGTATGAAGAAAATCGGAAAACACTGATTTCAAATATTTCCCATGACTTAAAGACACCCATAATGTCCATAAAGGGACATATAGAGGGTATAAAGGATGGAATTGCCAAGTCTCCAGAAAAGATGGATAAATATATAAATACTATATATCAAAAGTCCAAGGATATGGAGCTGTTAATAGATGAACTCTTTCTGTTCTCAAGGTTGGACTTAGAAAAGGAAGAGTTCAAATTCCAAAAAATTGACATCGTTGAATTTCTAAGATTTAGTATAGAGGATTTAAGCTTTGACCTAGAAAAAATTGGAGGAAAAATCACCTTAAATACTGAAGAAGAACCACTATATATTGAAGCAGACTTACAAAAGCTTAAACGTGTTATTTTAAACATAGTGGGCAATTCAATAAAATATAAAGGAGAAGAAGTGCTTTCTATAGATATTGGTATAAAAAAATCAGAGAATGAAATTATTGTTGGCATTAAAGATAATGGAAAAGGCATATCACAGGAGAATTTGGCATTTATATTCGATAGATTCTATCGAGGTGACAAGTCAAGAAATACCTTGGTATTTGGAAGCGGCTTAGGTCTTGCTATATCGAAGCAGATTATCGAAAAGCATGGAGGAAGGCTTTGGGCAGAAAGTCAAGTTGACAGGGGAACCACTATATTCTTTTCCTTAAGGGAGATAGGAGGGAATGAAGGTCAATCATGAAAAAGATATTGATTATTGAAGACGATATCAGCATAGCCGAGCTGGAAAGGGATTACTTGGAAATAAATGGTTTTGAAGTCAAGATAGAAAACTCAGGACGAAAAGGCATGGATAGAGCAGGCAAGGAAAGATTTGACTTGATTATTCTTGACCTTATGCTTCCAGAAGTCGATGGATTTCAAATATGTAAGGAGCTGAGGGAGAGATTGGATATTCCAATCCTCATGGTTTCAGCCAAAGGGGAAGGGATTGATAAAATAAGGGGCCTTGGACTCGGCGCAGATGATTATATAACAAAGCCCTTTAGCCCCAATGAATTAGTTGCAAGGGTAAAGGCTCACCTTCAGAGATATCAGAGATTGACCAATAAAGAGAAAAAGCAAATAGAGATAATCGAAATAAACGGTCTAATCCTAGATAGCTATTCCAGAAGAGTTCATGTAGACGGTGAGGAAATAATCTTGACTACAAAGGAATTTGATATTTTGCTGCTGCTTGCTAAAAATCCAAATCGAGCCTTTGGTAAGAATGAGATATTTGAAAGAATATGGGGCTTTGATTCCCTTGGAGACATATCTACTGTAACGGTTCATATTAGAAAAATACGAGAAAAGATAGAGCCGGACCCTCCAAGTCCCAAGTATGTTGAGACAATATGGGGAGTGGGATATAGATTTAAGGGCTAAAAATCCCCCTTGAAATCTGGATAAATATGTTTTATAATATGATAGTATTAAATATTAACTATATTGGAAGGAGCGTTGTACCATGTTAAAATTAAGCATTGTGTTTAAAACCTACAACTTAACTTCGTACTGCTCCGGGAATAGTTATATTTAATATGTATTTGAGATAATTTTGTTTAAACTATATGTGCTTTAATAATAAACCCTGGGCAGTGACTAGATTCATTGTACAGGGTATTTTTATGCCCAAAATAAGAATGGGAGGGTGTATATAGTGAAGAATGTAAATCTTAATGAATGGGGATTATCTCAACCAATAATAAAGGAGTTTGAAGAAAAATATAGGGGATATTATTTAGGCAGAGTTCTAGAGGAGCATAGAAATATTTATAAAATCATAACAGAGAGTGGAAGGATTATAGGGCAGGTATCCGGGAAAATCAACTATGAAGCCTTTGATAGACTAGACTATCCGGCAGTTGGAGACTGGGTGGTATTAGATAGATTAGAGGACAAAGAGGGCAATGCAATTATAGGGGGAATACTTACTAGAAATAGCAAATTTTCTAGAAAGATTGCAGGGAGAAAGAACGAAGAACAGATTATCGCTGCAAACATAGACGTACTATTTATCTGCATGGCCCTTAATGATGATTTCAATTTGCAAAGGCTTGAGAGATATATAAGTCTAGGGTGGAATAGTGGAGCTGTGCCGGTTGTGCTCCTTACAAAATCTGATTTATGCAGTGACCTTGAAGAAAAGCTGGAGGAAGTTATAAGTGCTGCTCCCGGTGTGGATATTCATCCAGTAAGTGCCATTAATGAGCTTGGTCTAGAGCAGGTAAAGGCCTATATAGGCTTTGGAAAGACCGTTAGCTTTGTCGGCTCCTCTGGTGTTGGAAAATCTACACTAATAAACCATCTACTGGGCTTTGAGAGCCAAGAAACTGGAGGTATCAGGGAAGATGATAAGGGCCGCCATACAACCACCTACAGAGAGCTGATTCTTGCCCCCGATGGTGGAATACTGATAGATACTCCGGGAATGAGGGAAATACATCTGCTTGACGATGCTGACGGTATAGAAGCCTCATTTGCCGACATAGAGGAGCTTGCAAGGAAATGTAGATTTTCAGATTGTGAGCATGTAAATGAGCCGGACTGTGCAATAAAGAAAGCCTTAGAAAGTGGAGAGCTTTCCCAGAGAAGATTCGGGAGCTATCTAAAGCTAAAAAAAGAAGCCCAGTTTATGGAAAGAAAGCTCAGTAAAAGGGCACAGATAAAGTATAAAAAGCAATTTGTTAAGATAGCTAAGAGTAGAAAAAAGACAGCCTATAAAAGATAAAAATAATAAGGAATTTATAATGCATATTAGCAATTCATAATTTTTTGACCTATTATAATTATCAACTAAAAATGTTTCTAAAACAAAAATATGCAAAAGTTAAAAAAACAATTATTTTTGAAATACTAATAAGCATTATATAATTTGAAGTCCGTGTTAAAGATACTGATCCTAAAATATAAGCTGCTAAAGCTAAAACAATATAAATCAATAAATATTTTGTTGAAATACTTTGATGAAAAATCATAATCCATATTACCCCAACAATTCTGAGATAGTGTGCTAGTTTGCTTGTATTTATTGAAAAGTACCTGCTTATAAAATTTGATAAATGCAAGCTGTATATTAAGAAAGCTATATTAATGCTAGTTAAAATTTACAAATAGAAAAACTCCAGCAAATTATGTTAACCTATCTTTGATATCGCCAAACACAAAAGATAGGAGGAAAACATATGCTGGAGTTTCATAAGAAATATTCTATCAAAGAAATCATTGACTTAAAAGACTTTATAACTGTCAGTTATGTCACAATTGACGATATTTACCAAAACATTACCCCAACATATATTAAAGAACGTAGAAATATCAATGATTGTATACTAAGTGATAGTGAAATAATTACCATCAGTATTGTTGGCGAGCTATTTTAACTATTGATTCTGAAAAAGCTTGGTTTGGTTTTTGTAAAAAGAATTTTAGAGACTTATTCCCTAAATTCTGTGATAGAAGCCGATTTAATAGAACTCGTAGGGCACTACACTCAGTAATAAATGAAATTGGCGAAAAATTACATATATGCTTGGTTACACCAATAATCCATATAGGATTATTGATATAGGTAACCAACAATAGAGTGAAATAAAACTAAAGGGATTATGATATTTCATTTTAGTGATTTCAATGAATCTGTTTTCACCTTTAAGATATATAAGAAAACAGGTTCATTGCATGAACGAAAATAAAATATCATAATTTCCCTCTCAGCAATATAATTTCTTTCATTTTAAAGTTGGTTCCCTATAGTATTCCAATATCAGTATGTAAATTCGGTAGAGCTAGGTTTCACAAAACTTTTAGAGGATATGGTGCAAACTATGGTAAATGTCCATCTAAAAAGGAAACTTATTTTGGCTACAAA
>JANQEZ010000425.1 GCA_028278115.1 Clostridia bacterium | reverse complement strand
ATTATTTTTATTCCCCATGCTGGCAAAGATAGAAATGAATAGTAAACAAGCAGTAATCAGTGCATTCTTAATAGCCCATAAACATCTGTTTACTTCTATTTCTTGTCTATCCCTTATTATTTTAAGCTATTATGCTATAAGATATATCAGTCCTGTATTTATTATATTTGCATTTAGTGGTACTGGATATGTAGTTGAAAGATTGATTCTTGAAAACATCATTATAAAAAAGTATGTTTCAGAGGATATGAAAAGAGAATTGACCGTTGATGATACGAGTCTTTAAGTATTAATATATTCAAGGAAAATTTAAATATCGATTTTCTCTTATCCATTATATGGATATACAACAGTTATTAAAATCCTTGAAATTCTTCAAAACCTATGTTAAGATTTAAAAAATATATCTTTCAATAGATTAAAAGTTAAAAGGTGAAAATCATGAGTAGTTTAAAAAATATAATTAATTTTCTACAACTTCATCATCATTAGAGCAGAGTTTGTAACTATGGACATGTAACCATAGATGCGGGCTCTTATTGTGTTTCAGTTAAGGGCTCGCATCTAATGGTGATTAATTACAATTATAAGCCATATAGGTGTAAAAGCCTATATGGCTTTTTTAGTATCAAAATTAATAATAGGAGGTTTAATTATGGAACTGAGAAATTTAAAAGGAACAAAGGATTTTTTGCAAGGTGAGCAGCAGCTTAGAGTCAAAATTAGAAATATTTTGGAGGAAACCTTCTTAAGGTTTAGCTTCATGCCCCTGGAAACTCCTACTATATGCTACTATGACCTTTTAGCATCTAAGTATGCTGGTGGCTCAGAAATATTAAAAGAAGTGTATAAGCTAAGTGACCAAGGCAAGAGAGAATTGGGGCTAAGATACGATTTAACTGTTCCCTTTGCAAAGGTCATCGGAATGAATCCAAATCTAAGTATGCCCTTTAAAAGATATGAAATTGGAAAGATCTTTAGAGATGGTCCAGTCAAGCCCGGTAGATCAAGGGAGTTCATACAATGTGATGTGGATGTAGCTGGAGTAAAGTCAATGATAGCAGAGGCTGAATTAACATCCATGGCCTTTGAAGTTTTTGAAGAGCTAGGCTTAGACGTTTATATATCCTATAACAATAGAAAGCTTTTATTTGGGCTATTGTCTGCTATTGGTGTTGATGATATTATGCTTAATAGCACTGTTCTCTCCCTGGATAAAATAGAAAAAATCGGCTGGGAGGGTGTAAAAAATGAGCTTGTGGAAAAAGAAATTAATATGAAGATTATAGATAGGCTATTTGAAATAATAAATATACAAGAGAAGGATACTCTTTTGCTTTTTCTTAAGAATTTCAAAAGTCTACTTATAAAGGAGGGTATTGAAGAAATAATAGAGCTTAATGATTATCTAAATGAATTAGAACTATTGAATAGAGTTAAGTTAAACCCATTTTTAGCTCGTGGTTTGGATATATATACAGGAACCATTTACGAAATATTTTTAAGGGATAATAGCATATCCTCAAGTATTGGAGGCGGAGGAAGGTACGATAATATCATTGGGGGTTTTTTAAACAATGGAAACCAGTATCCGGCAGTTGGCTTATCCTTTGGTCTAGATGTCATATATGAAGCACTAATTATGAAGTATGATTCTAAATTAGATAATACGATAGATGTACTAATAATTCCCCTAAACACTGAGAAAGAATGCCTCAAGATTGCCAACGAGCTTAGAAAAAACGGTCTATGCGTAGATATAGATATGAGCAACAGAAAGCTAAATAAAATCCTTAATAGAGCCAATAAAAATAATATCCCATATGTAATTATACTTGGTGAAAACGAAGTTCTATCAAATCAAGTATCTATAAAGATTATGGATACTGGTGATATTAAGAGATGTGACATCAATGAAATTAGAAAAACCCTATATTCACTAAGAAGTTCATAATTTTTTTAAGAATTCTTTTTACTTCAAGCAACAAAATTGTTAAGGTATATAAAAATATATTTGCCATCGTAACAATGTTATGTTACGATATTTTTATAGGTAAATAAATACATAAACGTCACTAATTAAATTAACTCGTTGTGCTAGTAAATCATTAATTTTAGTTTATCAATACTTAAGGGGGTTTTGATATTTCATTTGAGTGATTTTTATGAATCTGTTTT
>JANQEZ010000409.1 GCA_028278115.1 Clostridia bacterium | reverse complement strand
TTAGGTAAAACTACAACTTATACACACCCCAAAATGCCCAGAATCATCGCATATTTGGGGCATGTATAAGTTAAGTTTTACTCTAAAAACCCTATAATATAGCTTCAACTAATCCATCGATTGTGAATTCCTTAGCTTCTATATTTATCTTCATACCTAAATCATTTGCAGTTTTAGACGTTATTGGACCAATTGAGGCTAAGGTTATATTGTCTAACAGTTCTTTATTGTTTTCACCAAGTATTGTATAGAAATTTTTTGCAGTTGAGGAGCTTGTAAAGGTTATTATGTCTATTTTCCTTTCCTTTAATATCTCAATAAGCTCTTTCCTCTCATATTTTGGAATAGTGGTTCTATAAATATCTATGTTATCTACATTTGCTCCTAATTTTTTTAGTCCTTCTTCTAATGATTTACGGGCGATATCTGCCCTTGGAAGCAGCACATAATCCCCTTCTTCAATTTTATCCTTAAGTTCCTCTACTATGCCTTCTGCCACATATTCTTTAGGAATACAATCCACTACAAAGCCTCTATCATTTAGCTCCTTTGCAGTAGCAGGCCCTATTGCACAGAGCTTAGCATTTTTTAGAAGTCTTATATCAAAGCTTAGCTTCTTCATCCTCTCAAAGAAATAATTAACTCCATTAACACTTGTAAATATAAGCCATTTATACTTTTCAATCTGACCTATGGCTCTGTCTATGTCATCGTGGTCATGGTTTTCTACTATCTCAATAGTTGGAAACTCAATGGTTTCTCCACCTAGCTCTTCAATTTTCTCTGATAATTTGCTGGCTTGAGTTCGGGTTCTAGTCACTAAAACTCTCTTGCCAAATAGCGGCTTTTTATCAAACCAAGGGAGGAGTTCACTAAGCTTCACTACTTCACCTACAATTATAATAGCTGGATTTTTTAGTCCATGCTCTTTTACCTTTTCGGCTATATTTTCCAAAGTCCCGGTTAATATTTTCTGGTCAGCAGTAGTACCCCTTCTTATTACAGCAACAGGTCTTTTAGGACTTTGACCGTATTTTATTAGATTATCTGAGATGCTGACAATGTTCTTTATACCCATTAAAAATATAAGGGTTCCCTTTAAGGCTCCAAGGGCTTTATAATTCAAGGAAGAGTGCTGCTTTTGGGGGTCTTCATGTCCAGTTATAACATGAAAGGACGAGCTGACATTTCTATGGGTAACCGGTATTCCTGCATATGCTGGAACAGAAATTGCAGATGTTATTCCAGGAACTATCTCAAATTCTACGCTATTTTCCATTAGTAATAAGGCTTCTTCTCCCCCTCTGCCAAATACAAAGGGATCTCCACCCTTTAATCTTGTTACGATATTTCCTTTAAGTGCCTTTTGCAAAATAATCTGACTTATTTCCTCTTGATTATATGAATGGGCATTTGGCTCTTTACCTACATATATTGTTTCTACATTTTCCTTTGAATATTTTAAAAGCTTTGGATTTATCAATCTGTCGTATAGTATTACATCTGCTTTTTTTATGCATTCTAATCCCTTTAAGGTTATAAGCTTGTGATCTCCAGGACCTGCACCCACTAGATATACTTTTCCACTCATTTATTTATCACCTTCTATTACCTTTAATATATCTCTACCGCCTCTAGCTAAAGCTTTCTCTGCCACTCGCCTTCCAAGGACTGCATAGTTCTCAGTTCTATCTTCATCATAAACCTTTATAACATTTTGCCCATCAATTGAGGATACTAATCCTATCATTTTAAGCTTTTCTTTCTCTACATATGCAAAGGCTCCAACAGGGACATGACATCCTCCATTTAGTATTTTCATAAATATTCTTTCAGCCTTTATTGCTATTTCAGTTAAATCGTCATTCAGTTTAGAAACCATTTCCTTTATAAATGCATCATCTTTTCTAATTTCTATACCTAATGCTCCCTGACCTATTGCAGGTACTATATCATTGAAATCAAAGAACTGAGATATTTCTTTACCTAGACCTAATCTAATCAGACCGGCAGCCGCTAGAATTACTCCGTCCAAATCTAATTCTTGTATTTTATTTATCCTAGTTTGAACGTTCCCCCTTACGGGAACAATTTCAATATCTTTTCTCAGTCCCCTTAATTGTGCACCCCTTCTTAAACTGCTGGTTCCAAGCTTTGCTCCTTTCCTTAGCTCCCTAAAGCTTTTTCCATCTTTTGATACTAATATATCTCTAGCATCCTTTCTCTTAGTTATTGCAGATATTTCTAGACCATCAGGAAATTCACTAGGCACATCCTTCATACTATGTACAGCTATATCTATCTCACCTTTTAAAAGAGCGTTTTCAATTTCTTTAACAAAGAGTCCTTTGCCACCAATTTTATCTAGAGTTTTGTCAAGGATTTTATCTCCCTTAGTCTTTATTACTTTTATTTTGAAGCTAATGCCTGTATAGTATTTTTTAAGTTCTTCTATTACTAAATTGCTTTGCACAAGGGCTAACTCACTGCCCCTGCTGCCTATAATGATTTCATCTCTATTCACCTGATTCATCTCCTTGCAGCCTCTTGATATAAGATATATAAATATTAAATAATTCCTCTTTTAAATCTAATTTTTCTCCGGCTAGATATCTATCAAATATATCAGAATACACCAATCTTTTAAATATTTCCCTTCGTACTTCTATATCATTTACTTCCTTTTTTACCCTCTCCCGGATTTCACCTAGAATACCTAAGTACTCCTCATAATCATAAGTGAAGATTTTTTCAAGACTTTGTTTTATCCGTCTTGAAAGCATAGGGCTTTTTCCGTTTGTAGAGACACTTATATTCAGATGTCCTCTTTTAACACTTGCTGGTATAATAAAGTCACAGCTTTCTAGGTTATCTACAAGATTAATCAATATACCCTTCTCTCTACATTCCCTCAGGCAATCTCTATTTGTTTCTTCCTTATGGGTTGCGGCATAAACCAAATAGGCTTCATTTAAATCTCCATAGCTATAGTTTCTATTTATCAATTCTATTTTTCCATTTTTACTATAATCCTTTAGTTTATCTGTAATTGTAGGGCTAATAACAGTAACTAAAGCACCGTATTCAAGGAGTGAAGTCACTTTTCTTTCTGCCACACTGCCGCCGCCTATAACTTTACAGCTTTTTCCCTTTATATTCATCATAATAGGATAGTATTTATACATATATTTCACTCACCTTGTCTATCAACTCATCAATGGAATTAAAGACTAATTCTTCTTGATTTCGAGGTCTTGAAATAATAATAACAGGTATATTCATTTCCTTTGCTGCTTCAAGTTTTTCGATTGTACCTCCAACTTGACCACTATCCTTTGAAACTAGAATATCAATATCATATTTATTTATCATCTCAATATTCATCGCCTTTGAAAATGGTCCTTGCATTGCTATAATATTTGATGGTTTAAATCCAAGGGCCTCACATTTTTCTAATATATTGCTAGTAGGTAATACCCTTGGGTACAGTCTATCTGGTGAAATTCTATTTGAGAAGATATCCAGGGTTTTACTGCCTGTTGTTAATAAAGCATTACCCTGAGCTCTACTTAATATTTTTGAAGCTTCATCATAATCCTTTGCCCATTGGATTATACCCTCATACTCTCCTAATCCACTTTCTTTTCTCTGATACCTCATATACTGGATGTTTAAAGCCTTACATGCTTTATAAATATTATCGCTTACCTTATCGGCATAGGGATGTGTTGCATCAACTGCCAATTTTATAGAATTATCCTTTAGCAGCAGCTTCATTTCCTCATAATCAAATCTTTTGCTGATAACCTTTAGTCCCTTTTCTTCTCCATAAAGGGATTTACCATATTCAGTGGCTGTTGTCACGATTATGCTAAAGCCTTTATCTTTAAGCTTATATACTATTTCTCTTCCATCCTTTGTTCCACTGAGTACAAGAATCATTTAAAATAGCCCCTTGGTGTAATCATTTTTCCATTAGCTTCATAGGTATTGGTATTACCTATAATTACCGTGGTAAACATATTTATTTCGTAGTTAAACATATTATCTAAGCTTGTAATTATAACCTCTTCACCCTGTCTCTTTGCATTTCTGACTATTCCAACAGTGGTAGTACCCTTTCTATGCTTTAAAATGATATCCCGGGCTTCAACAATCTGATTCACTCTGCCCTTACTTCTGGGATTATACAGAGCAATAATAAAGTCTCCGGCTGCTGCACAGTCTATCCTTTTCTTTATGACTTCCCAGTCAGTTAATAAATCGCTGAGGGAGATAAGGGCATAGTCATGCATCAGTGGTGCTCCAAGGGCTGCTGCTGCCGCATTTGCAGCGGTAATTCCAGGAACGATTTCTACCTCTACATTACTGTCTCTTTTATTGACAAGCTCTAATATAACTCCAGCCATTCCATATACTCCAGGATCACCACTGCTTACTATGGATACAATCCTTCCCTTTTCAGCCTCGTCTATGGTAAGCTGACATCTTTCAATCTCTTTTTTCATACCAGAATTTACTACTTCTTTTCCCTTGATAATATCTTCAATTAGTGCAATATATGTCTTATATCCAATTATAACCTCTGAGTCCTCTATTGCTTTTAATGCCATCATACTCATATGCTCTCTATTTCCCGGTCCAATTCCAATCACATAAATCTTACCACTACTGCTTTTCATTTTTTCACCTGCCTTATTGTTTTTTACAAGATGCGTCCATAAGTCCAAATAGTTCTTTAGTGATTTTAGCGTATAAATCCCCTTGTCTGTCCTCGCCAGCTCT
>JANQEZ010000391.1 GCA_028278115.1 Clostridia bacterium | reverse complement strand
AAGGCAGTTTCTAGGACAAATGGAAAAGCCAAATGTAGAGTATATCGAAGGATTATCTCCGGCAATATCCATAGACCAGAAAACCACCAGCAGAAATCCCAGGTCTACAGTGGGAACTGTTACTGAAATATATGACTATTTAAGACTACTCTATGCCAGAGTAGGAATTCCCCACTGCCCTAAATGCGGAATTGAGATATCTCAACAGACCGTTGACCAAATAGTTGATAAGATATTGGAGCTTGAGGATAGGACTAAAATACAGATTTTAGCTCCAATAATCAGAGGAAAAAAGGGTGAGCATAAAAGAGAGCTAGAGCGAATAAAAAAAGACGGCTTTGTAAGGGTAAGGGTAGATGGTGAGCTGAGAGAAATATTTGAGGATATTAGCTTGGAGAAAAATAAAAAGCATACAATAGAAATTGTAGTAGATAGGCTTATTATTAAAGAAGGTATTCAAAAGAGATTGACTGACTCCTTGGAGACTGCATTAAAGCTTTCAGAAGGTCTTTTAGTAATAAGCATAATTGACGGGGAAGATATGCTTTTTAATACTAAATTTTCATGCCCAGAGCATGGAATTGGTATTGGGGAATTGGAGCCAAGAATGTTCTCCTTCAACAGCCCATATGGAGCTTGTCCATCATGTAAAGGTATAGGTCATCTATTAAAGGTAGACCCTGAGCTTGTCATTCCAAACAAAGCTTTATCAATAAGACAAGGGGGAGTAGCTCCAATAGCAAATAGTGGTGAGGGTACATATTATCAACAGATGATAGAGGCTTTGGCTAAGGACCACAGCATTGATATGGACACACCCATTAAAGAGCTACCTAATGGCTTTGTAGACGAACTATTAAATGGAACACAGGAGAGAGCTATACAGTTTACCTATGAGAGTAAATACGGTACTAGAAAATATAAAGCTCCCTTTGAAGGAATTGTTAGAAATCTAGAAAGAAGATATAGAGAAACCAATTCCGACTATATGAGAAATAAAATAGAAGAATACATGAGTCTTAATGCATGTGGAAAATGTAAGGGTGCAAGATTGAGCGATGAAGCTTTAGCAGTAACCGTTGGTGATATTAATATTTCTGATTCTACTAATTTATCAGTAAGAAAAGCCTCGGAATTTTTCAAAAGCTTAGAGCTTAATGAAAAGGAAGAAATCATTGCTGAGCAGATACTAAAGGAAATAGTGGGGAGATTGGATTTTTTAACTAATGTTGGACTAGATTATTTGACTTTATCCCGTGCAGCCGGAACCCTATCCGGGGGAGAATCCCAAAGAATAAGGCTTGCTACCCAAATAGGCTCAGGATTGGTTGGTGTACTTTATATATTAGATGAACCCAGTATAGGACTTCACCAAAGAGACAATGAGAGATTGCTAAAAACCCTTAGAAATCTTACGGATATAGGAAACACCTTGATTGTAGTTGAGCATGATGAAGACACAATCTATGCGGCGGATCATGTTATTGATATAGGGCCCGGAGCTGGAGAGCATGGGGGATACATTATTGCTGAGGGTAATGTTGAAGAAATCAAGAAAAACGAGAGCTCCATTACTGGACAGTATTTAAGTGGTAGAAGGGCAATACCTGTACCCGAAAATAGAAAAGCGAAAAACGGTAAAGTAATAGAAGTAGTGGGTGCCAGTGAAAACAATCTTAAAAAGATAAATGCAGAGTTTCCTCTGGGATTGTTTACATGTGTGACTGGTGTTTCGGGTTCTGGAAAGAGTACCTTAGTAAATGAAATACTCTACAAGAGAATAGCAATGGAGCTTCATAGAGCTAAAAAGAGGCCGGGAAGCCATAAAAGCATAAAGGGAATTGAACACATAGATAAGGTGATAGATATAGATCAATCTCCTATAGGAAGAACACCAAGATCAAACCCTGCCACCTACACCGGAGTATTTGATTATATTAGAGATCTCTTTGCCGGTGTTCCTGAAGCAAAGGTTAGGGGGTATCAAAAAGGTAGATTTAGCTTTAACGTAAAGGGTGGTAGATGTGAGGCATGCAAGGGAGATGGGATAATTAAAATAGAGATGCATTTCCTACCCGACGTATATGTACAATGTGATGTTTGTAAGGGGAATCGTTACAATAGAGAGACTTTAGAAGTAAGGTATAAAGGAAAGACCATATCCGATGTATTAAATATGACTGTGGAAGAAGCTCTGGAATTCTTTGAAAACATTCCTAAGATAAGAAGGAAATTAGAAACCCTCTATGATGTTGGTCTAGGTTATATTAGACTTGGACAACCATCTACTCAGCTCTCCGGTGGTGAAGCCCAGAGAATTAAACTTGCATCGGAGCTTAGTAAAAGGAGTACAGGCAAGACCCTGTACATTCTGGATGAACCTACTACAGGTCTTCATATGGCCGATGTAGACAGGTTGGTTAGTCTGCTAAAGCGTCTAGTTGAGGGAGGTAACACTGTAGTTGTTATAGAACATAATCTAGATGTCATAAAATCATCGGATTATATTGTGGACTTAGGTCCAGATGGTGGTGACAGAGGAGGTAAAATAGTTGCAACAGGTACTCCAGAAGATGTAGCATCTGTCAAAGACTCCTATACGGGTCAGTTCTTAAAAAAAGTGTTATAGATATAATCTGAGAAATAAATCCTATTTAGTAGGATTTATTTCAGATTGTTGACAAAGTCAACAAGATGGCAGGCTTCCCCGAAAGCTGAAGTTCGAGGCGTGCTGAAAGCGAGAGGTCGTAGCGTATAAAGAAATACGTAAGAGTTCTCACTTGAAGCAACAACGAAGAAATTCGGGTTTCGGGGAAGCCTGAGAAATAAATCCTATTTAGTAGGGTTTATTTTTTGTAGATGTCAATATACTTGACAAATTAGCAAGTAAATTGCATAATTACTATAAAACTACAGATAAAATTCATAGGTTTTAAAAGCTTTTCATTGGAGGAATTTATGGAAGGATATTTAATAAAAAAAGTTCTAAATAATAACGTTATATTGGTACAGAAAAATAGTCAAAATTATGTACTCGTAGGTAAGGGAATCGGTTTTGGTAAAAAGAAGGGTAACTTATTGAAAAATCTTGATAATATTGAAGAAAAATTCATATCATTAAAGGACTTGGATGAGGATGAATATGAAGGACTTTTAACAACATTAGACCCTCAGGTTATAGAGACAACTGAGACTATAGTTGAAATGATTAAAGCTGAAACAGGAGAAAAAATAGAATCCCATGTATACGTTGCCCTTATAGATCATATAAACTTCGCAGTAAAAAGGCTAAGGGAAAAGATTGAGATTGTAAATCCCTTTTTATTTGAAATAGAGCTGCTGTACCCAGTTGAATATGAATTGGCTAAAAAGGCTGCTTTGATACTAGAAAAAGATTTAAATATAAATATTCCAGAAGCAGAAATCGGTTTCTTAACTCTACATATTTATGGAGTTGGGAAAAACAAAAGTAAGAATGAGGCATTAGAAAGCTCTAAAATGATAAGTGAAATAATAGAATTAGTAGAAAAGAAATTAGAAGTCAAGCTAGACAAAAATTCTTTTCTTTGCAGAAGATTTGTTATACATTTAACAGGAGTAATAAATAGAGCTTATAATCAAAAATTTTATGAGAATAAATTCCTCCAAAAGCTAAAGGATGACCTTAAAATTGAATTTAATGCAGCATATTATATAGTAAAAATCATAGAAAACAGACTCAGAATAAAAATACCTGATGGCGAAATAGGCTATATAGCAATACACCTTTATAAAATAAATTCATAAATTTATGTCGAAGAATGAAGAAAAATTTCGTTATTTTTCAAAAAAGCTATTGATTCTGAAAACGTTTTATGCTAAAATTCACATATACTATTTAAAGAGAAGAATATATACCTATTAATTAATGGTTGTATAGTCATTTGTAAAAATCAATATGATTTTACATGTTACTGATTCGATCAGGCATGAGTAAAAGATTCTGGTGAAATAATATTTTGTTAGTTATTTCATTCTTTTGCCCATGCCTGTTTTGTTTTTTGATTTTATTAAGAAAAGGGGATGTATTATGTTTAAGAAATTATTTGGAGTTTTACAGCAGGTTGGTAAAGCATTAATGCTACCGGTTGCGTTATTACCTGCCGCAGGTTTGTTATTAGCATTTGGTAATGCTTTTCAAAACCCAGCACTATTAGAGAGAATTCCAGCATTAGGTGCTGAGTGGTTCCAATTGGTAGCAATTGTTATGGAGCAAGCTGGAGGTATAGTGTTTTCTAATCTTCCTTTACTATTTGCAGCAGGGGTTGCAGTAGGATTAGCAGGTGGAGAAGGCGTAGCAGGGATAGCATCAATTATTGGATTTTTAGTAATGAATGTAACTATGGGAGTACTAAAGGGAATTACTCCAGAGCTTGTATCAGAAAATCTTGCATATGCTAATGTCTTAGGTATTCCAACATTACAAACAGGTGTATTTGGAGGTATTATTGTAGGGGTTTTGGCTGCAAATCTATATAAAAAGTACTACAATATTGAATTGCCTCCATATCTAGGATTCTTCGCAGGTAAACGATTTGTCCCAATCATTACAGCACTATTGTCATTAGGGCTTGGAATTGTTATGGTTATAGTATGGCCGCCAATTCAAAATGGTTTAAATACTTTTTCACATAGTATGATTGATGCAAATAGAACACTATCAGCACTTATTTTTGGAATAATTGAACGTTCATTAATACCATTTGGTTTACATCACATTTTTTATTCACCATTTTGGTTTGAATTTGGTGAATATGTTAATAAAGCAGGGGAGTTAGTGAGGGGAGATCAAGCAATTTTCTTTGCACAAGTAAAGGATAATGTAGAATTGACAGCAGGTACCTTCATGACAGGAAAATTCCCATTCATGATGTTTGGATTGCCAGCAGCAGCTTTAGCAATTTATCATGAAGCTAGAGAAGATAAGAAAAAGATAGTTGCAGGTATAATGGCTTCAGCGGCATTAACCTCCTTCTTAACAGGTATTACAGAGCCAATAGAGTTTACATTCTTATTTGTAGCACCAGCACTATTTGCTGTCCATGCAGTATTTGCAGGTTTATCATTCATGGTTATGCATATCCTAAATGTGAAAATTGGTATGACTTTCTCAGGCGGTGTTATTGATTACTTACTATTTGGAGTAATGCCAAATCGTACAGCTTGGTGGTTGGTTATACCTATAGGGTTAGCCTTTGCAGTCATTTACTATTTTGGTTTTCGTTTTGCTATACGTAAGTTTAATATAAAGACTCCTGGTCGTGAAGAAGAAGGAGATGAAGTAAATCTTAGGGGTTCTGACTTCAAAGCAGGAGAACTAGCTAAAAATGTTTTAGCGGCATTTGGTGGAAAAGAAAACATTTCAAGACTAGATGCATGTATAACCCGTTTACGAGTAAGTGTAAATGATATAAAGAATGTTAACAAGGAAAGACTTAAAGCATTAGGTGCAGCAGGGGTTTTAGAGGTTGGAAATAATGTTCAAGCGATATTTGGACCAAAGTCAGATAACTTAAAAACACAAATTAAGGATATAATAGATGGGAATACAATAACTCCGGTGGAGGACATAGAATCAGGAAATAATAAAGTTGTAGGAGAAGATATATTTGTTTCACCATTAAGTGGAAAAATAATGGAATTAAAGGAAGTGCCAGATCAGGTATTTTCAAATAAAATGATGGGTGATGGATTTGCCATTAAGCCTACAAAGGGCGAGGTTGTATCACCTGTAAATGGGAAAGTAGCAACTTTATTCCCCACTAAGCATGCGATAGGTATTGTTGCAGATAATGGTCGTGAGATTTTGATTCACTTTGGTATAGATACTGTAAATCTTCAGGGTGAAGGCTTTGAAACTCTAGTTAATCAAGGTGACAATATAAAGGCTGGTCAACCAATTCTACGTGTAGATTTAGATAATGTAAAGGAGAAGGCAACCTCTATAATTACTCCTATTATCTTTACAAATCTTTCAGAAGAAGAATCTGTATCTATAAAAGCTGGAGAAGAAGTAGAAGCAGGGAAGGCTGCTAATATAAATATTAAACAGAAACAAAAATATTAAGAAATTCTTTTACCTTAACATTTCCAATTTCTATGGGAGAATAAAGTGAAAATATTAAAACAATGGGAGGAAATAACAATGGAAAAACAAGTAAAAATATTAAATGAAACTGGATTACATGCAAGACCAGCGGCAATCTTCGTAAAAACAGCATCACAATTTAAATCTGAAATAAACATTGAAAAAGAGAGTACTTCTTTAAACGCTAAATCAATAATGAATATATTAGGCTTAGGTCTTAGGAAGGGAGACGAAATAAAGATTACAGCATATGGAACAGATGAAAAAGAGGCAATAGAGGCTTTAGTTAATCTTATAGAATCTAAATTTGGTGAAGCTTAGGAAAGGGGGAAAGCTAGATGAAAGGAACGAGTGCTTCTCCCGGTATAGGATTAGGTAGAGTTCTTATAATACAAAATGAAGAGCTAAATATTATAAAGAAGCAAATAGAGAGCTTAGAAAAAGAGAAAGAACGATTTTTAGAGGCAATTCAGAAATCAAAAATTGAATTATCGAAGATTAGAGATAAGGCAATGAAGGAATTAGGTGAAGATAAAGCGGCTATCTTTGATGCACATTTATTGGTTTTAGAAGACCCTGAGCTGCTTGATGGAACCATAAAGAAAATAGATGCTGATAAAGTTAATGTTGAGTATGCTTTTAAAGAAATAGCTAATCAGTTTGTATCGATCTTTGAAGCTATGGACAATGAATACATGAGGGAAAGAGCAGCAGATATAAAAGATGTATCAAATAGACTGCTTAGAAATCTTTTAGGTATCAAGGTAATTGATTTATCCCTTTTAGAAGAAGAGTCTATACTAGTATCAAATGATTTAACACCATCGGAAACGGCAACCATGGATAAAGAAAAAGTACTAGGCTTTCTGACTAATATTGGAGGAAGAACATCACATACAGCTATAATGGCTAGGTCCTTGGAAATACCAGCAGTAGTTGGACTTAAAAACATCACCGAGTTATTAAAGGATGGAGATTATGTAGCCTTCAATGGAGAAACAGGTGAAGTGCTAATTAATCCAAGGGATGAAGAAATTGCTAGTTATAAAAAGCTGAAAGAACAGTATGAAAAGGAAAAGAAGGAATTAGAGGCACTAAGGGGAGAAATAAGTGAAACGATAGATGGCAGAAAAGTAGAACTTGCCGGAAACATTGGGACTCCCCATGATATAGAAGGTCTTATAAAAAACGATGCTGAGGGAGTAGGGCTTTATAGAACGGAGTTTATCTATATGGATAGAGATTCCCTTCCATCTGAAGAAGAACAATTTAAAGCCTATAAAACAGTTTTAGAGTCACTTGAAAAAAAGCCAGTTGTAATAAGAACCTTAGATATAGGCGGAGATAAAGAGCTATCATATTTAAAATTTGATAAAGAAATGAATCCCTTCTTAGGCTATAGAGCTATAAGACTTTGCTTAGATAAAAAAGAGATATTTAAGACCCAGCTAAGGGCGTTGCTCAGAGCTAGTGTATATGGAAATCTAAAAATAATGTTTCCTATGATTTCTTCTTTGGAAGAGCTTTTGGAGTCAAAGAAAATACTTGAAGAAGTGAAGTCAAATTTACAAGCTGAGGGATTGGAGTATTCAAATAAAATAGAAGTGGGAATCATGATCGAAGTACCTTCTGCAGCAATAATAAGTGATATGTTAGCTAAACATGTGGACTTCTTTAGTATAGGAACAAATGATTTGATCCAATATACAACTGCAGTAGATAGAATGAATGAGAAGATTCATCATCTTTACAATCCATTTAATCCCGCTGTTTTAAGGCTTATAAAAATGGTGATAGACAATGGTCATAAAGAAGGTATATGGGTTGGAATGTGTGGAGAAATGGCAGGAGATAAAAAAATAATACCTATACTCCTTGGGTTAGGTCTGGATGAATTTAGTATGAGCCCTATATCAATTCTGCCAGCACGAAAGCTTATAAAATCATTAAAATTTGAAGAAATGAAGGAGTTTACAGATAAAGTAATGGCTATGGATAATGCTACAGAAATTGAGGCATTTATTGAAAAAAGCTTTGAGTAATTGATTAATTAACCCTTAATCTGCCAAGTTAGAATTATGTAATTTCCTTAATTTATATTCTAAAAAAATTGTAATTTGCTTTAAATCCAAAAGACAACTTCTGCAAAAAAAAGGAGTTGTTTTTTTTATAAATTTACTAAAAAAGTCATTATTATATATTGATTAATAAAAAATAAGTACTTTTCGACAAAATTCGTCAATTATTTATGAAGGAACTTTGGAATAAATGTAGAAATTTTCATGGAACTAACTTAATATGCAATATACAAGTGGCGAATTATATAGGAGGATATTTATGGGTGAAATTACAAAAGGCTCATTGGATTATGAATCTACAAATAGACAAATAAAGGGCAGAGGGAATTTGGAAAGCCTTAGAAAGTTTTTTTACAATATAGATAACTCTGCAGCTATGATTGAGCTTGATAATAAGGGCAGATTTGGTAGGTTTTTGGAAGTGAAGGATAGTGTATGTAGGAGATTGAATTATTCTAAGGATGAGTTCTTAAAAATGACTCCATACGATATCAAAGAAGTAGATGTACAAACAATTGAAGAATTGCAAAATAAATTATTTAATGAAGAATCGAATTATGAAATGATTTATATTTACAAAAATGGAGAAGAGTATGCCATAAAAATTAAAGGATGTATTTTAAATTTAGATGGAAGAAAAGTAGTAATTATAACGATGCATAATAATGTTGACGTGAAAAGAGTAGAAAGACTTGTAGAAAAAATATATGAAGAAACAGAAGAACGTTATAAAAGACTAATTGAGCTTCTTCCCGATGCTGTTCATGTAAAATATAATGGAAGAATTGTATTTTCCAATGATGCCGGAGCCAAATTATTTGGATACAATAGTAAGAAAGAGATAATTGGTAGATTGGAGGAAGAACTAACACATCCCCATTACCAAAAATTATCTATTAGAGGTGGAAATAGAGCTGTTAAGAATCAAGGGAGCCTTCCAATATGCGAGCAAAAAGGCATAAAATCCAATGGAGAAATTATAGATGTAGAGGTGGTTTCAACTGCAATTACCTTCAATAAGGATAGAGCAATATTAAGTGTCATCCGTGACATTACCGAAAGAAAAAAATGGGAAAGAATGTTAAGTGAAACCCTAAAGCATAATAAAATACTATTAGCTAAGACTATGGAGGTTGATAGCCAGAGAACAGAATTCTTTTCAAATATTTCCCATGAGTTTAAGACGCCTCTAAATGTTATACTTGGAAGCATACAATTGCTTGAAAGTATGAAAAAGAATAATGAACTAGAGGGCGGAAATCATATTTATAAATATGTAAATATAATGAAACAGAACTGCTATAGATTACTTAGATTAATAAATAATATAATTGACATTAATAAAGCCGATAACAAGTTTTTAGAGGCTCGGTTTTGTAATCATGATATAGTTAGGATAATAGAAGATATAACATTATCTGTAGCTGAGTTTGGCAAAAACAAAGGAATAACCATAATATTTGATACAGAGGTTGAAGAAAAGATAATCGCATGTGATGCAGATAAGATTGAAAGGATAATGCTAAATTTACTTTCCAATTCAATAAAATACACTGAATCTCAAGGAGAAATATTAGTTAATATATTTGATAAAGAAGATAAGATAAATGTATCCATTAAAGATACTGGAATAGGTATTCCCAATGAAAAATTAAAAACTATTTTTGACAGATTTGAGCAGATAGAATACTCTCTAGGAAAAAGAAAAGAGGGAAGTGGAATAGGTTTATCCCTAGTAAAATCATTTGTTGAACTACATAATGGGAGAATATGGGCAGAAAGCGAGGTTGGAGTTGGAACAGAGTTTTTTATGGAGCTACCTTCAAAGCAAATTTCTCAGGAAGAATCAAACCTTACCTATAGGGATTATTCGTCAAATTTAGTAGAAAGAATTAATATTGAGTTTTCAGATATATATTCCTCGTAGGACTAAGGCGATTAGTTGTAAAAAGTTGCAAGCTTCAAGTTGCAAGTTCCAATTAGTAAGATTGCAAGAAATGGTTGAGTTCCTTAGCAGCAACAAAACCAGCCTCATTATATAGGTCTGGTTTTTAAGTATCTTAAAAGCAGAATGGTGTTTTTATATCACAGAGGATGTCAAAAACTTTGAACTTTGTATCTCGTATCTTGTGCCCTAAATGACATAGTCATTTTATATATCATATATCCATGATTATTCCTCTGACTTCATTTTTATTATTGACAACCATGCCTAAAATATCTCCAATTTTTAAGTCAGCAAAATCCAAGTTGATTTTTTTTGAATTACGTCTAAGGACTATTATTACATCATTTGAGATTTTTAAATTCTTATCTTCGTAAACCGTATTATCATCAATATGCTGATATATATCTACAGTTCTTTTCTCTCGATTTATTGATAGAACTTCGCCATAAACAAATCTTTCACCCTCCAATGGATTGGCTTTCTCAAAGTTATGATAGGAATTGATTGATACTATACCATCTTCACTATTCCAAAGTACCTTGGCATTTAGAGTCTCAGCCAAAAATCTTATTGGAACATACACCCTGCCCTTATGGATAAAATGCTTATAATTAGAAGGAGCTTCAGAGCTGTCTACAAATATTCTTATGTTCCTATAAAAAACCTTAATATCTTCATAGCTTTGCAGACCTATAACGTTTATTGTGGATAAAGACACGATTAGAATAATAGATAGAATAATTTTTAATTTGCATTTCATAATACTAGCAACCCCTTAAGTTTTTTTAGGAGTATAAGCAATACTAAATAAAAGTATACATACAAAAAAAAGATAACAAGGAATGTTATCTTTTCTAATAATTATATTTAAAATTTTATATAGTCTTAAATACCAAGGTTGATTAATCTATCTGAGGCCTAGAGTGAAGATAGATGAAAAAATCGACTGCAGAAAATAAATAGCTATTAGTACAGTTATACATGCCAAAAAACCTTTAACCTTAGGCGAGATGACGGCGGGCCTGTCACTAGACATAAGTAAAAACCACACTCCTTAAAATAATAATATACTAAGATTTTACCATATTTTAATATAAATTAAAAGTACTTGAAATATTATATAGAGATTCCAGTCAAAAGTTTAATTTATACACATCAAAAATCCCCAGA
>JANQEZ010000354.1 GCA_028278115.1 Clostridia bacterium | reverse complement strand
ATTTACTTCTTCCTCAGAAATACTTCCCATATGGATAATCTTTGATAGCTTTTTATCCTTCAATTCATCTATGAGATTTATATAGCTGTCCTCATTGATGTCTATTTGATAACTTTTTTCACCTTTTTTTCTAAATGAGCTTCCATAGCATACTTCTATAACATCTGTACCCTCGCTTCTTAGAAGCTGAATTACTTTATCTCCTATCTCTTTCTCATCTTTTAGTACAACTACTGCTCCTTTATTCTTTTCTTGACTTAAATCCTGTATATCTCTTTGACCCCAGCCTACTTTATGGTACTGATTGCTAAGGGATTTATCCCCACCAAACTTTAAGGAATTCTTGTCTACTTTTTTAATTGTATATCCTTGAATTTCTACTAAAACATCTCCCTTTTCATCAATCAATATTACATCTATTGATATGGTTTTAATGCCTTTATTAAGCTGGGTATTAATTTTTTGATAGCTGTAGAATGTCTTTGGTAGTGATTTGTGCACCTTTAATTTTTTAAAGGATAGGGGCAGATATATGCCTTTTTCCACTTTTTGTGCTATTTTTTGTATTGCTAGATTTATTGCATTGTCTAGCATAGCAGGGTGCAATGAAAATTGATTTGTATCATCTTCAAATTCTTCATCTATTCTAATTTCAGTCAGGGCTTCATTTTCGCCAACCTTAATATCAACTGCATTTCTCCATCTAGGTCCGAATTTGAAATCTCCCATAGGCTTACTCATATCCACTTCTATACTATATTTGCTGCATTTTCTTCTTAAGTCTTCTAAGTCTAAGCTCTTTGGAGGTTTTGAGACATTATTATATATTTTACCCTCTGCGTGTATAGTCCAATTGTCCTCACCAATTGAATCTGAAGATTTACTCGTTATTGTAAAGCTAAAGAATTCATCTTCTCTTTTTATAATGGTATGGACTTCCTTAGCTCTATCTTTATCAACTACTAAAGGAGCTAAAAATATAACGTCTCTAAGCTCTATGTCTGTATTACCACAAAGCTTTCGTCCAGCCTCTACTGCTATTTCAAGATATGAAGTTCCTGGCAGAATGTTAAAGTCCATAATGAGATGCTCTGTCAATACCCATTGTCTATCTACACTCATATTTGTCAGGTATACTTCTTGATCCAATGTGCTTACAAGGCATTTATCAACCAATGGGTGTCCTATTTCTTTATAAAAAGCTTCCTCCTTCGGCTTTGCTTCTTCCCTTTCTATCCAGTAATGCTTATGTTCAAATGGATAGGTTGGCAGACTTATTCTTCGACACTCTTTCTCCTTATAAAGCTGTGACCAATCTACCTCTCCACCCTTTATATATATATCACAAATTTCTCTGAGGCTATTTTCATAGTCTTTATCTTTAAGCTCTACTAATTTGGATAACTTATCAATCACTATATTGTCAAATTCTCTCTTTTTACTTTTGGTAATCTCACCGGGTAAATCTTGCTTCATGTTATTAGAAACAATCTGATGTTTACCGTATAGTATATTTTTGTCATCTATATCACTAAGGCTGCTATTGCTTAATTTCTTAATCTTTTCAACAAAATCTTCTTTATCCTTTAATATCATCGTTAGTCTGTGCTTATAATGAATTCTACCTGTACTGGCTGTAAAGCACATATCCTTAAGTAGAAACTCATTACTTTCATTTATAAAGTTTTTATATTTTCTAATATATTCTTCTAATGCCTCTTCACTCCTTGCAGATAGTGTAAAGACATATGGCCCTTGCTCTTTAGAGCTACCTTCCGTCTTAGGAGCTTCTTCTAAAACCATGTGACAGTTTGTCCTACTAAAACCAAATGAGCTTACTCCTGCCCTTAATGGAATCTCACCATTATGCCAATCTTTAAGTTCATCATTGACATATAGGGGTGAGTCTATAAATTCTATAAATGGATTAGGATCTGTAAAATTAATACTGGATGGAATTTTTCTGTTTTTCATTGACATTATTACTTTAATGAGTGATGAAACTGCTGCTACACCTACACCATGTCCTATGTTTGGCTTAACTGAACCAATTGCACAAAATTGTTTTTTATCGGTATAATTTTCAAAGGCTGTTTTTATGCCTTTTACTTCTATTGGATCACCTAAAACAGTTCCTGTAGCATGGGCTTCCATATATGATATGGTTTCAGGGTCAATACCAGCATCATCCCAAGCCTTTAATATGACTTCTGACTGTGTCTCTGCACTTGGAGCGGTAATACCATTTGTAGCACCATCATTATTAATTCCACTTCCCTTTATAACAGCATATATATTATCATTATCTTTGATTGCCTCTTTAAGTGGCTTTAATACTATAAAGCCAACCCCTTCTCCCCAAATTGTACCTTTACAGTTCTTATCGAATGCACTTATTTTTCCACTGTCGGATTGTACACCATCAAAGCTTTCGTTTAGCTGTCTAATCAGGTGCAGCCCACCTGCAATTGCCATTTTGCACTCCTTATTCTTTAAAGCTTTGCAGGCAAGATGTGCAGCGACAAGACCTGAAGAGCATGCTGTATCAATAATCAGGTTTGGTCCCCTAAGATTTAATATATATGATATTCGACTCGCTAATACTGAGGTCATTGACCCAGTCATTTTCAGCAGGTCTTGTTGGTCATCAAGTTTGTTATATTCCATTTGATAGGTATGATCAACTCCGACATATACGCCGGTTTGCGAGCCATATATATCTTTGTTTGCATATCCAGAATCTTCAATAGCCTCCCATACCGTTTCAAGGAACAGTCTTTGAGAAGGATGCATAGCAGTGGCTTCTTTTGGTGATATACGAAAGAAGCCTGCATCGAACATTGCAATATTATCCAGCCAACCTGCTTTCATATGCATATCTTCTTTGGTTCCAATATCCTCAGCCCTATCGCTAGGCATACTTCTAATAAATTCCATACCATTTTTTAGGTTATTCCAATACTGCTTTGGATTATCTGCGCATGGAAACTTGCAGCCAATCCCCACTATAGCAATATCCTCTTTGTCTACTTCCGTTTTTTTGTTTATCTCATTTAGAATGAGGATGGACATATCTTTATCAAGCTCACCACTTTTTAGTCCTTCCAGTATATATCTATTTAATACATCCTTATTGCTCATCAAACACTGCCTCCTCTCTTACCTTTAAGAAACTTACTAATTTTAGTGCAGTGCACTATAAAACTTTTAGTATTTGTTAATATCTTATTTATAGATTCCAGTGAAAGCTTTAACTTATACACATCAAAAATCCTTAAATTCATTGGATATTTTGATATGTATAAATTAAGCTTCACTATGGATTCTCTATAATTATGAAGTTAATATTTTAAGGGCGTTTTCTATGGATGTATCTCCAGATTCCACACCATCTAACAATTTCTTTAAGTTGTCATCTACGCTATCCTCTTTAGGCTCAACTTTTTTAGGCTTTTCCTTCCTTCCCATTTTTTCATTGATGAAAGTCGCCATTTGTTGTACCGATGGATAAGAGAATATATCAGAAATATCTATTATTCCTTTATAGACCTTATTCATCTGTTTTAGTAGTTCTATTGCCATTAAAGAGTCTCCGCCTAGTGATGTGAAATTGTCAAAAATATCTATTTCATCAAGCCCTAATGCATTAGCCCAAATCTGAGCCAATTGATTTTCAGTTTCATTATAGGCTTCTTCTCCTTCTCCTTTTCCTTTTATTACAGCTTGTATACCAGATTCTTCTTTAACTTCTTTATCATCATAAATATTTAATTTAGCTTTTTGCTTTCTAAGAACGCTTTCAATCTGAGATGATAGCTTAAAGGTTAAGTTATCTTGTCTCTTAATTATTTTAGAGTAGTTTAAATCACCTGGTAAAACTCTATTTGATTGAGAGCTTATGATTTCCTCTAAGCTTTTCAGAGCATTTTCCGTAGATATTGCTTTAATAGTTGTGTCAGAATCAATAATGCCATAGTCTACAGCCATGCCTGTTTCTTTCCATGCAGGCCAGTTAATTGAAAAGGTCTTTTTACCCTTTTTCGATCTATAGGCAGCAAAGGCATCCATATAGGAGTTGGCAGCAGTATAATCTCCCTGCCCTGGATCTCCAAAAATAGATAGTATGGATGAAAACATAACAAAGAAATCTAAATTATCATCTTTGCTTACATTGTCAAGTATCCAGGTTCCTTGGATTTTAGGAGCTAATACACTTTCAAAATCCTCTTTTTTCTTCATCATCATGAAACCATCTCCGGCTACACCTGCACAATGGATTATACCTTTAATATCTCCATGATTTTTTCTCAATTTATCAACTACTTCTCTCATCTCGTCTATATTAGATACATTGGCATTTACACATATAACCTCTGCCCCAGCCTCATTCATTTTGCGAATTGCTGTAATGGCCCTGCATATTTTCTTATTTTCATTTTCATTAAGGATTTTATCCCAATCCTCTTTATCTGGAAATACAGAGCGACTCACCAAGACAATTTTTGCTTTGTTTTTTGAAGCTATGAATTTGCCCATCTCAAGGCCAAGTCCTCCAGTTCCTCCAGTAATTATATATAATCCCTTCTCTTTAATATCAATATCTCCATCTAAGGACTTCACTAAATCAAACTTTCTAAATTCTTCTGTATATCTTCTACCTTCTCTGTAAGCTATCTTGAATGTAGTATCTTTGGATTTTAACTCGCTTATAATATCTTCAATTTTTGTAAAATCATCAATATCAATACATCTGCATTTTAGATTAGCATACTCAAGTGGAATGATCTTACCTATTCCAAATAGTGAACTATTATGAGGTACTATTCTCTTTTCTTCTTTAGTAACTTCATTGGCATAGTCAGCAACTAAAGTTATGTCTAGTTCTTGATTAATCTTATTGGCTATTATAGCTTTAGTTAAGTTAAGCAGGTGAACTGTACTAAGATTTTTTTGCTTTTCCAATTCTTCTATACTGTCTATTTCTTCTCCATTGCTGAGTGTCATCAAATAAACTATTTGAGACAACTTTTCATGATCTATATCCTTCATAAGGCTTTGATAGTCAGCTTCTTCTCCTGCAATTTCATATTTGTTTTCGTCTATCTTCCTAAATTCAGCACCTTGCTGTACTTCTATTACATTGCAATTATCAAGCTTTAAACTCTCAACGATCTGATCTCCTGTACCTTTGCTGTCTTTAAATACAAGTATATTGCCCTGTGTTAGGTCCTTCTTATCTCCATCAATCTCACTATTTATCCAACCCAATTCAAAATAGAAATTTCCATCAGATGCAGATTTTCTAGCTTTAAATTCGGCTTCATTAACTTTTTTAATGCTATAATCACTAACCTCAGCAAAGGTCTTTCCTTCGCAATCCATTAGAGATACATTAAAGGTTATAGTTTCCATGCCCTTTAATGATTCTTCCTTTATCCTAATATAGCTGTAGAACTTCTTTGGCATTCTATCTGAAATTTTAAGACTCTTGTAGAGTAAAGGAAGATATAGCCCCTGTCCTATTTCTTGACTTATGGCATTCACAGCATTATCAAGCATAGAAACATGCATATAGTAATCTTCAAAATCATCTGCAATATGCTGTGGAAGTTCAAGTTCAATAAGTGCTTCGCTTTTGCCAACAGCTATGGTTTTTGAATTTTTCCATCTTTCTCCAAGCTGTGCACCACCACCTCTAACACTTATATCAATTAACTTTTCATCATCTTTTTGTTCTAGAAGCTTTTTAATAATATCTTCTGGGTTATAAATTTTATTTTCCTCATTGCTTAGCTTATATACTTTACACTCTGCATGTTTAATCCATTGTTCGTCAAGCTCTCCTGAATTAGCTTTGCTTGCAAATGTAAACTCAATATGGTCTTTATGCTTAATTACAATGGAGTGAACTGATCTGCTTTCTGTTTCTCCAGTGATTACAGGAGTATAATAGATGATATCCCTAAGCTCTATACCAGAGCCATAATATTTCTTACATATCTCTACTGTCATTTCTATAAATGTAGTCCCAGGTATTACATAATTACCTAATATTTTATGATCACTTAAAACCCAGTGGGTATCTACGCTGAATTCAGTTACATATATATCTTGATAATATGATTCCGCTAGGCATATATCTACTAAAGGATGTGCAATCTCTTTCATTTTTCTGCTTCCTATACTCTTTAACTTAGCATCCTCAAGCTTCTCCTCGTACCAGCATCGCAATCTTTCTAAAGGATATGCTGGCAAATTCAAAGTCCTCCTATTTTGCCCTTCGTATAATCTTTCCCATTCTATTGTTGCTCCTCTGACATAGAGCTCACAAAGTTCAGCGGCAGTAGGATAATTGTAGGACTTTATTAATTCTTCAAATTTTGTCTGTGCAGACTTTGTTAAACTTCTTCTTTCTCTTTCAGATATTTCGCCCTTTTCACGAACTTTTTTATTATCCGATACTATTTTATGCTTGCTATAATATACACCAAACTTATTTAAATCATTAAATTCCTTATCTAAAACATATTCTATTTTATCCTTTAAATCTGCATAATCCTTAACCATGAATACAAGCCTGTGGCTATAATGGCCTCTGCCAGTATTAACTGTATAGCAAATATCCTGTAAATCTAATTTTTGAGATTCAAAGACTTCATAATATTCTTTTAGCATTTCCTTTAATATATCTTGCTTTTTAGCGGATATTGTAAGTATTTCAAACTCACTAGCAGTATTTTTTTCATTTTCTAATAACTGAGGAGCTTCTTCTAAAACCACATGACAATTTGTACCACTAAAACCAAATGAATTGATTCCAGCCCTTCTTGGATTCTCTCCCTGCTCCCATTTGTTTAGCTTATCGCTTACATATACAGGAGAATCGCAAAAGTTTATAAATCCATTAGGCTCAGTAAAGTTCAAGCTAGCAGGAATGGCTTTGTTTTTCAACATCATTATTACTTTAAGCAATGAAGCCAAGCCTGATGCTCCTACAAGATGTCCTATATTTGTCTTTACAGATCCAATACCGCAGAATTGCTTTTTATCTGTAAATTTCTTAAATGCATTAGTCATTGCTTTTACTTCTATAGGATCTCCAAGTACAGTACCCGTACCATGTGCCTCTATATATTCTATTGTTTCTGGATTAATCTTAGCTTTACCCCAAGCTCC
>JANQEZ010000322.1 GCA_028278115.1 Clostridia bacterium | reverse complement strand
GACCATCCTTTTTAGTGATAAGCAAATAACCTATTAGGTTTACATAAGTTTTCTATTTTCCTGAAATAGTTATTCCACTAGAGCATATCCATGGAAGTATTGCATCCCCAAAATTGATTCTTTCCCTTGAGATTCCTTCAATATTCATGAACATATCATACAAATTACCAGATATCATGGTTTCACTTATTGGATACTTTACTTCTCCCTCTTCAATATAGTAACTGTTCTTGGCTACTCCTGAAAAATCTCCATTTACACTGGGTCTTCCTCCTGAAAATCTAGATAATATGATTCCCCTATCTACGCTTTTGATTATGTCTTCTAGCTTTTTATCTCCAGCCTCAACTATATAGGCTCCGCCAATATTCTTAGACCTTTGAAGCTTAGTTTTATTTGCACCATATTGACTTAATAAAAAGCTATTTAGATTTCCATTTTCTATAATGGTTAAATTCTCTGCTGCAAATCCATCGGGGGTTATAAAGTAACCATTACAGATATCTTCTGAAACAGGGTTTGCATGTAATGTAAACATAGGACTGGCAACAGGCTGGTTTAATTTTTCTTTAAAAAGGCTTGTTCCAGAAATCAAAGCCCCGTCTTTTAAGCTTATGCCTGTATAATATTCAAGCATCTCCTTCATGCAGTCAGGTGTAATTATAATATCTCCAAGGAATTTTCCTTCAATTGACTTTGTATTAAGCTGTTCAACAGACTCCTTTAAAAGGTCTTTAATTGATCCTATATCTAATAGCTCTCTCTCAAGCTTTTTTAGTGATATATCTGTTCCGTTGAAAGAAGAGCTTTTATCTCCTTCCTTAGCTGAAAAGAAGTTTGAGAAAGTATAAAGACCCTTGGAAGATGTATAATTAACTCCATTGGAGTTGGAAAAATTGCTTACATTATGCTTAAACTCCATAACTCCACTTAAAATTATTTGTGGATATAATTCTTTTATGGATTTAAGTAGCTCCTGTAAGGTAGAATACATTTTATCTAAATCCGGCTCATTATCTCCTACAGTGAATTCCTTTGGCTCCTGCTCATATGAAATATCATAGCATTCATCTACATCAGAGCTCTTTGAAAGCTCTAGGGCATTTTTTATCCCTTCATCAATGGACTCAATATCTGATTTATTAATCGTAATGCTTCCCTTTTTAGCATTATCTATAACCGTCAGACTTAAGCCTGTATTATATGTAGTGCGAAGTAAGGTGATTTCTCCTGCTTCTATATTCAGCTCATACTTTTTCGTCCTATTTAATACAGCTTGAGACTTATCTGCTCCAGCCTTTGCAAAGGAGTCAAGACAGTATTTTAATATTTCCCTATCCATCATATTATCTTCCCCCCATATTAACTTTGCACTTTATTGCTGGTCCGCCCATGCCAACAGTTATAGCCTGTTTCTTTCCGCACATACCTCCAGCGCCCACCCATTTCATATCATTTGATACCATAGTCACGCTATTTAAGACATCAAAGGCTATGCCCGATATGGTGGTATCCTTTATTGCCCTGCCAATTTTACCATTCTTTACTTCATAGCCCTTTACTACACCAAACATAAACTCGCTGGTCGAATCTGCTTGCCCATTACCTGTGTCCATAAGATAGTATCCATCTTCTATTGAAGCTATCATATCCTCCAGCTTACTATCTCCTGGAAGTATAGTTGTGTTCCTCATTCTTACTAGTGGCTCATCAAAATATTCATATGCTCTGGCATTACCCTTTGGCTTAACGTTAAAATGCTGGGAACTCTCTTTATTGTGCATAAATTCCTTTAAGATTCCCTTTTCAATTATTGTTACATCCTCAGCCTTTGTTCCTTCATCATCTATATAGATTGGAACTGGACAAGGCTCTCCTTCATATGTATTGGCAATATCCATCATTGTTACAAGGGGACTTGCAACCTGTTTATCTAAGTACTCTCCTGCTACCGAACCTCCTAGAACTATATCTGCTTCGGTTGTATGTCCAATGGCCTCGTGGGCAAGAACCCCCGCAAGATCGGCGTCAATTATAACATCCCTTAACCCAGCCTTTGCATATACTCCTTCATTTTTCCTTCTAAGGTGCTCGTATAGTTTATCAATATCTTCATATAATTCCTGTGGAGAAGTAAATTTATCTTCGATTTGTCCTAAGCCACCAAATATTTCATATAGCTCTACAGGTTCCCCGCCGCTTTCCATAGTTAACTTTACAGCAATACTCGTTCTAGGAAGCATGGAATAAAGAGAAGCTCCGTCTGAGGTTAAAAGCGTTTTTTCCATATCTAGAAATCTTAAGGATACGAGCCTATTACTTAAATTCTTATATTTTTTCTCAATGTAATAATCTATTTCCTTAGTAAACTCCATTAGCTGATTTTTGCTTAGTCTAGGCTTCTTTGTACCAAAGTCCACTTCGTAGGAAAAGTCACTCTTAAAAAAAGAGCCCTTATTTTTATTTTCCCTTGCATTAAGAAAAGCTGCATTTTCCTTTGCCATCTTGATAATGCTTTTCACATTCTCACTATTAAATTCAGGCGTGGATGCAAAGCCCCATGAACCATTTTTACATACCCTTGCACTTAGACCACTATTTGAATTCATGGTGTTACTAATTAAGTTTCCCTTTAAAAAAGTAATATTCAATGATTTGTTCTCTTGTACCCTTAATTCAGTATATCCAGAAAGTAAACTGGAGTAAGGATTAAGCGTTTTTACTACCATTTATATTCCCCCTTTCCATGATAATTATATCACTCTATAGTTTTTCAGAAAACTCCTATTATAGCCTTTATTTAACTCTAAATTATATTTCACAGTAAAGCCCATAAGGGAATATCATGAAATAATAAATAATTTTGAGGTGATATTGTGAATTACACTAATTTGGTCTTTGAAGGAGGGGGAGTATTGGGTATAGCCTACCTTGGTGTACTAAAATATCTATATGATTATGGTATAATTCAAAGCATTCAAAGAGCGGCAGGAACATCGGTAGGGGCAATAACTGCCTGTTTAACTAGTTTTTCTTTACCCTTTGATGAACTGAAGCTAATGGCCGATAGCTTAAATTATTCCCAGGTTCCACAAAAAGCTGCAAATGATGATTTAACCTCCATTCCCGGCCTCTTTCAAGGAGAAGCAAAAAATCTCTTTGAGGATATTGATTGCCTATATAGATTAGTTAATGACTACGGGTGGTATTCAAGTGAGTATATTTATGAGTGGCTACAATCTCAAATAGCCTCTCAATTTGATAAGACAAAAAAACTTCCTCCCTATACCTTCGAGGATTTTAAAAACCCTTCTATCCATAAGGATGAAAGGTCATTTTTAGACTTGTACGTTATTGGTACAGATATTTCCACTACTTCTTCAAAGGTTTTTTGTTTTGAAACTACACCTAAAATGGAGGTTGCAAAGGCAGTAAGAATTTCCATGTCCATACCCCTTTATTTTGAAACCATAAGGATTGATATGGATGAGTCAGGGGAAAATGAAATGATTCATATATTTTCAGACGGAGGCATAATGAGGAACTACCCGATAAATATCTTTGACTCGGATTTTTTTAATGAGAAAATGGTTGATGGTGCTAATATACAAACACTGGGTGCAAAATTTATGAGTTCTATGAAGTACAGTGAGATAAACAATCTAATAGAGTATATTGAAAATCTAGTTAAATCATTCCACCGAGTTCAACAGGATATGTATAATCACAGTCCTAAGGACAGGGCAAGGTCCATTGAAATAGATACGGGAGATGTATCCTTTACAGATTTTAATATAAAACCCGGCGATGAAACCTATAACTTCCTGTATAATCAGGGCTATAATGGAGCCAAAAATTATTTCCAAAGCAGAATGTATTATCCTAGATTTTATTTGATATAATTGGCTAATAGCTAACGGCTGACCGCTAACAGCAGAAACATTGAAAGCGAAACTTCTGGGTCACAAATCTATAGGTATTTTAGGTAAAACTACAACTTATACACACCCCAAAATGCCCAGAATCATCACATATTTGGGTCATGTATAAGTTAAGTTTTACTCTAAAAACCCTATATAGAGATTTCAGTCAAAGCTTAAGATAAATTTAAGCTTCACATTTTGTATCTTTAAATAAAAAGAAAATGACACCTTCTATCTTTGTCATTTTCTTCTCTAATTTAGACATTTAATATCTTTTATTTACTCCTCAGCATTCATGATTATACTCAAAATACAATTATTGTTTATAGCTAATTTTATAAGGGCTTCATCTATAATACTGCCTTCGGGATAAGTAATATCTGCTATATCAACGGAGCTGACTAGCCTCTTTCCTAGTAAATATTTATATTTTGACTGCAGTGTCTCTGTCATACTGTGGCTTATTTCCTCTTGGGGCAATTCTATATAATCAGTTGGATTCTCTGTTGTTGTATAGGTAATTTCCTCT